>JAPLLF010000281.1 GCA_026387715.1 Pseudomonadota bacterium | reverse complement strand
GCGGCGAGCGCGCCGTGGAGATGCTCGGTGGCGTGGAAGAAGTCGAGGACCTCTTCTCCCTGCGGGAGCTCGTGCGCGAGGTAGGTCCAGTTGTCCTCGGCGCCGTCGGCGATCTTCACGATGCGCAGGCCCGGCTGCTTGACCAGCACGGCGCACAAATCGGCGGCGAGCGTGGCCTTGAGGGTTCGCTTGTTGGCCTCGGGCGCGCGTCCCATCCGCACCGCGCCGAGCAGGTCACCCTTCGCGTCGCAGAACGACAAGGTCGCGCAGCCGAACTCACGATAGCCGACCGGGCCGCAGCTGACGCGGCCCTGCTTCGCGGCCTCGTTGCGCTTCTCGACCGGCTGGGTGCCCTCCATCGGCGCGAGCACGCCGTCGATCGACACGGCGACCGACGTGGTCCCGGCGGGGATCACGAGCGCCTCGCGCAGCATCCTCTCGTGCCCTTCACGGTCTGCCTCCCACTTCGTGGACACCAGCTTCGGCAGCCGGTCGAGGCTGCTCTTCGATGGGGACATGCTGCCGATGCGCTCGAAGGCCTCCTCTGCTTTCTGCGGCGTCATCTGCGCGACCGTCCACAGCGCCTGCTTTGCGGCTTGCTCGGTCCAGAATTCGCCGACGATGCCGAGCCGCAACTCCATCGGACTCACGCTCCGGACGCTGTCGTCGTCGCGCTCGCGGTAGAGCCACCGCTCCACCGTCACCGCGCCCGACACCGTCTGGTACGTCTGCGACGCACGCAGCACCCGGCGATGGTCCTTCCCGGCGATCTCGACCCCGCCGGCATCGACGTCGTGCGCCGCCATGATCTCGGCGGTGAGATCGCGCTCCAGCGCCAGCATCCGCTTCCGGAGCTCGAGCTCGGCCTCGCCGAACCAGCCCGCCGGATACTTCTTCCGCATGCGCTCAGTGTCGACCAACGCCATGATGTCGGCCACCCGTTCCGCGCGACTCGGCTGCCGTGCGGATGCAGTTGTCGTCTCAGACGTGGCGTCCTTGGCCAGCACGGTGGGCTTCATGCAGCGCCAAACACCCGCCCTTCAACCGAAATTCCCGTGGACCCAGCGGGCAGGATCAGATCTACACCCAGCACGCTCCGGCTCGACAAGTACGAAGTAACCGTCGGGCGATTCCGGCAATTCGTCGCGGCGGGAATGGGCACACAGTCGAGCCCGCCGAGTTCGGGGGCGGGTGCGCATCCGAACATCGTGGCAAGCGGGTGGGACGCGAGCTGGAACGGGAGCCTCACGGCGAACGAGGCGGCGCTCGTCGCGGCGGTGAAGTGCGCCGCGAACTATCAGACGTGGACCGACACGGCGGGCGCCAACGAGAGCCTGCCGATGAACTGCATCACCTGGTTCGAGGCGATGGCGTTCTGCGCGTGGGATGGCGGCTTCATGCCGACCGAGGCCGAGTGGAACTACGCGTCGGCCGGAGGGAACGAGCAACGGGCGCATCCGTGGTCGAGCCCCCCGGCATTCCTCGGCATCGATTGCTCGTACGCGAACTACAACCCGGGCACCCACTGCGTGAACCCACCGACCGGCGCCGTCAACCGCGTCGGCAGCGAGTCGCCGAAAGGCGATGGCAAGTGGGGCCAGTCGGACCTGGCGGGCAACGTATTTGAATGGACGCTCGACTGGTACGCGAACCCGTACCCGCAGAATCCGTGCCCCGACTGCGCGAACCTCACACCTGCCGCGGCCCGGGTCGTCCGCGGCGGGTACTACGCCGATGCTGACACCGCCCTGCGGGTGGGCTACCGCAGCCTCGCTGGTGCGACTTCTCGCGACAACCACACCGGGCTCCGGTGCGCGAGGACACCGTGAACGTCGACTACGATCGCTTGTTGGACAGCCTTTGGGCAGCAAAGCCGTCCAACACACCTAACCCATCGTAACTTCGAGTGGAGATTAGGGGGATCGAACCCCTGACCTCGTGAATGCCATTCACGCGCTCTCCCAGCTGAGCTAAATCCCCGGTCGAAGGGCTTTCTACTGGCCTACGGAGGCGGTGTCAAGCGTCGGTGGGCTTGGCCGGCACATCATCTGGATGCATGTAGTCGGCGAGGTCGGCGTCTTCCTCGTCATCGAAGCTGATCCCACCCCTGCGCGGTGGCGGCACCATGGCCTTGGCACGGAACGCCGGCGCGACGGGCCGGGGTTCGGCCGGGGTCTCCTGCTCGGGCGCGTCGATCGGCGTCGGCCTCCACACCCGCTGCGCGGCGACGGCAGCGGCGGGTGGCACGACCCGCGCGGCGCGCGAGGACACGGTGTCGTCGGCCTCGGCGGCGCGCCGGTGCGTCGAGCCGGCGATCGTCGGGCTCGCGGCGCGCGGGCCGCGGGCGTCGAACCGGCTGCGCGTCGGCGGGATCGTTACTCGGTCGTCGTCGTCGTCGTCGTGGGAGTGGGAATGAGAATGAGAATGATCGTGCGCATGATCGGAGGGCTCGCCGTCGAGCTCGTCGAGCGTGTGGAGGACGTCGTGGACCTCGGGCAGCTCGGTGGGGTCGATCTCGCCGCGACGGACGAGCTCGAGCACGATCTCGCCGAGCTCGGCCAGCGCGTCCTGCCGCCGACGATTCGCGCGCGTGTCGTCGATCCGGGCGCGCCCCTCGCTCACGCCGCGTGCGAGAACGTCGCGCACGACCCCGGCCTGCTGGATGGTGGTGCGCAGGAGCGAGCCGAGCGTGCCCTTGAGCTCGGGTGGCTTGAACCCACCGCGTCGTTGGCGTGCCATGAGGGCAGCCTACCATCGCCTCGCATCGTGCCGCTTTCGGCATCCGCCGGATTGGACTACCGTCGACCCGTGGTCGGACGTGCGGTGATCGCCGGATGGTTGCTCGGCGTGGCTGGCTGCCCCGCGAGCGAGACGCCGATCGTCAAGCTGGCGCCGATCACGACCACGTCCGGCAACATGCGGGTGCGCGTGTTCACCGAGCCGGCCCCGGTGCGCTCGGCGACCGCGGTCGGCAAGTACACGTTCGTCGCGACCGACAACGAGCTCGCGCGCTGGGACGACAAGGGTGAGGCGGTGTCCGGCATGGTGTCCGGTACGCGCGTCGTCGCGCTCGCGCCCGAGAACGCCCACGCCAAGGTGTGGATCCTCACCGACGTCGGGCTCGGCTACTACGACGTCGCCACCGAGGTGTTCACCGAGCTGCTGCCACCGCCGCCCGCGATCGGCGTCGACTACGCGCAGCTCGCGAAGGACGGCGCCAGCCTCGCGCCCGCCGGCGACGGTGGCGTGTGGCTCGGCACGTCGCACGGCCTGATCTACGCGAGCGCGCAGGGCGGCTGGACGCGGACGCCGATCACCGACCCGGTCCGCGCGCTGTGGCGCGATCGCGTCGGCTACCTGTGGATCGCGGCGCGCGGCGGCATGCTCGCGCGCAAGCCGACCGGCGAGACCGTCCAGGTCACCGACAAGGAGGGCTGCGCGATCGTCGATCCGCGGATCGTCATCGGGCTCAGCGGCGATCGCATGCTCGTGATCGGCGCGGACGACCAGGGTCACGAGCGGCTCGCGATCGGCAAGCAGCTCAACTGGGTCACGTATCGCGCGCTGCCCGCGGTGAAGTTCGAGGCGGCGACCGCGCGCGGCGACGCGGCGATCGTCATGGGTGGCGGGCGCGCGTACCGGATCTCGACGGACGAGCACACGGTCAAGCCGCTCGCGCGCGACACGATCCGGCTGGTGGCGCTCGTCGGCACGCCGCCGGTCGACTGGACGATCGAGCCGACCGCGCTGACCTTGCCCGCGGGCGCGACGAGCCTGTCGGTCGCCGACGATCAGCTGCTCGTCGGCACGCGCGATCTCGGCGTCGCGCGCTATCGCCAGGGCGACACGCAGCCGTTCGGCTGGCTCCGGCGCAAGCAGATGGTCGCGGACGCGATGACGCTGACGGTCGGCTGCGCGCGCATCGACGATTGCTGGATCGCGACCGGCACGCGCAACGCGTGGCACTGGAACGGCGACCGCTTCGTGCCCGGCGGGCCGGATCAGGTCGCCCTCGCGATCGTGCGCGATCCGACGACCGGCACGATCTACGCGCTGCACCGCGGCGTCGACGAACCGGCGATCCGGCTGTCGCGCATCGAGGGCACGACGTGGACGCCGGTCGCCAAGGTGGCGATCACGACGCCCGGCGAGGCGCCCGAGATCAGCTTCGCGCGCGTCGGCCCGAGCGGCACGCTGTGGCTCGGGCTGCGCTATCGCGACGGCCTCGAGCGCCGCCCGGCGGGGCTGGCGATCGTCGAGCCGGCGACCGGCAAGGTCCGCTACTCTCCCGGTCCCCCGGGTGATCCCGGCGACAGCAAGGCCGACAAGAAGCTGCCCATCCCGATCGGCGTGCTCGACGCCGACGTGCGCGGCGACGTCGCGTGGTTCGCGACCAACGAGGGGGTCGCGCGCCTCGCCGCCGGCAAGGTCGCGCTGTGGACCGAGGCCGACGGGCTGCGCTCGGAGCTCGCCCGCGCGATCACGATCGGCGCCGCCGGCGAGATCGTCGTCGCGACCGGCGCGGGCGCCGGCATCTTCGACGGCAAGGCGTGGACGTTTCCCCCTGCCCTGCGGTTCGAGATCAACGACGTGATCGCCGCGCGCAACGGACAGATCTGGATGGGCACCGAGCGCGGCATCGCGGCGTGGGACGGCACCAAGGTGCGACGCGTCGACATGCGCCGCGGGCTCGCCGAGAACGTCGTGCTCGATCTCGCGACCGATCAGTTCGATCGCGTGTGGGCCCGCGGGCCCAACAGCCTGACGCTGATCTCGCAGTAGGACAGCGATGTCGCGGTTCGCCTGGAATCGCCGATCGGCGGCGATGCAAGCCCTCAGGATCGTTCGATGGGTGGTGGTCTCGACCCTGCAAAATCGGTCGGTGATGCCACCGACCAGACTGTTTCGATCGATCATCGTGTTCGGCGCTGCGCTCGGAGGTGGTGCGGCTCTCGTGTCGGGTTGCTCGTTGTACTTCGACGATCCGACGCCTCACGACGACGCCTGGCACGGCATCATCGACGCCGGGTGGCCGACGATCGCCGACGCGCCCTGGGGCATCATCGATGCCGGCGCCGGGAGTGATGGCGGTGGCGGTGGCAGCGATGGTGGTGTCGGCAGCGATGGCGGCGTCGGCAGCGACGCCGGGGTCGGGAGCGCCACGTGAACGTCGACAACCTCGCGCGGCGGGCGGCGCCGCGGCCGGCGCGCGCGCTGCCCGACGATCCGACCATCGCCCTGCTCTCCGCGCCCGAGCGACGGATCGCCGCGGCGATCTGGCACGGCCGCGCCGAGTCCGAGCTGCGCGCCGCGGGCTCGTTCACCGTGATCGCGCGAACGCTCGAGGCGGCGGGCGCGCCCCCCGAGCTCGTGGCGATCGCCCGCCGCGCGATCGCCGACGAGCGGCAGCACGCCGCGATCTGCGCGCACGTCGCGGCGACCTACGCCCTCGACCCGCTCCCACCGGTGCGCACGCTCGCGCTCCGCGTGCCGATCCATCCAGGCGCGAGCCCCGCGCTCCAGCGCGTGCTGCACGTCGTCGGGCAGTCGTGCCTCAACGAGACGACCGGCAGCGCGTTCCTCGAGGGTTGCCTCGCGCGGTCGACCGCTCCGCTCGCCTCGGCGGCGCTGCGCCAGCTCCTCGCCGACGAGATCGATCACGCGCGCATCGGCTGGGCGTTCCTCGCGATGGTCGACGACGCGATGCGCACCCAGGTCGCGGCGTGGATCCCGACGATGATCGCCGCGAACCTGCGGGCGTGGCGCGATCGCCCTCACCACGCGATCACCGACCGCCTGGTCGAGCACGGCTGCCCGCGCTGGGAGGACGTCGACGCCGTGGTGGTCGCCGCGATCGACGACCTCGTGCGGCCCGGCCTCGCGCATGTCGGCGTGGTCGCGACCTGAGTCAGCGCGGCAAGAACTCGTCGGGGTGCGCGACGTCGAACGCGCCGTCGATGGTCGCGCACGGATAGCTGTGATCGCGCGTCTGGTAGGTCATCTCGGTGTGAAGGTCGACCTCGCCCTCGACGATCCGGCTGAGATCGCCCCGCACGACGATGCGCGCGACGATGCTCTTGCCGACCGTCATCCGCTCGCGCGGCGAGGTCGGCCCGTGCCAGTTGAGGATCGGCGGGTAGTCGTGGGGCCCGTAGCCCGCGAACACGAGCGCGAGCGTGGTCGGCGACTCGGCGACGAGCGTGTACCGGAGCTCGCGACGGTGGTTCCTGCCGGGTGAGCTGCGCACGAGCGTGCCGGTCCGCGTCGCGAGGTCGGTCGTGATCTCGATCCGCTCGAGCGCACCGTAGAACCTGCACTGGGGATCGGGGCCGACGACCGGGGCATCGATCCCGAGGTGGGCCGGCTCGACGAGCACGAGCGTCGCGTCGGGGCCCGCATCGGGCACCCCGAGCACGCTCGGGGGTGGGCTCGGAGGGGTCGGCGGCGCCTTACACCCGACGACCACGACCACGACCGCGCGGACGAACGTCCTCCCCGAGGTCACGCGCTCACTCCCAGGACTTGATGTCGTCCGCGTCGTCGAACTTGCCGTCGGGCCCCGCCGACTGGATCGCGAGCCCGCGCACGCCCGCCGGCATGTCGGCACCGCACCGCATCCGGTACGGCACGCCCCAGGGATCCTTGCCGTCCTTGCTGCCGGCGTTCGCATAGAGCTCGGCGAGCTGGTCCGGACACGCACGCGCGGGATGCTCCATCGACCACATCGGGTAGGCCTCGAACGCGAACTTCTTCGCGGTGACCTGGGCGGTGTGCGCCCTGGACTCCTGGAACCGCGCCGCGGGATCGACGAACGCGCGCACCACGGCCTGATCGACGCGATCATCCCGACACGCGACGACCATCGTCACCAGCAGCGCGCGCGCGATCACGGGGTGACCTCGACCGCCGCGGCCTGCTTGGTGCGGTAGGTCGCGTCGATGTGATCCATCAGATCGATGAGGTTGGTCTCCATGCGCGCGGTGCCGCCGAGCGGCGCGTCCGTGTAGAACGTGCCGCGCTCGCACGCGTCGCCGTCGGTCGGCACCGGCACGCCGTCGTGCTGCGGGCGGCAGCGACCGTCGACGAACACGATGATGAACTTCTGGAACCGCGAGGTGAGCGGGTAGTTCGGCAGCATGAAGTTGGTGAACACGTCGGCGAGCGCGACGAGATCCGCGGGCTCCTGGCCGTAGCCGTGGAGGAAGTAGATCACGGGGTAGCGGACGCCCGCGTTCTCCGGCTTGTCGTAGCCCGGCGGCAGGTAGAGGCCGAACGGGCTCACGCGGCCGGTCGTCGGCGACGTGAACGTGAGGTCCTCCTTGCGGCCGCTGTCGAGCGTGTCGCTGCGATCGCCGCCGGGGAACTGCTTGTCGAGGTAGGCGAACGCGGTCTCGGCGCGCGCGATGATCTGCACCGGCGTGCCGACGTGCTTGCCGTCGCCGTTGGCGATCTCGGCGGCGGTCGCGTCGGGGTTGCCGTAGCGGACGTAGCCGTTCCTGGGCAGATCACTCCAGGTGACCTCCGACCAGTCGTACGTGGTCTCGGACTTGCCGTTGGCGAGCACCGCGAAGCCGTCGTACACGCCGAACGGCGCGTCGAACTGCGCCATCGCGCCGCCGACGCCCGCGTTCGCCGACACCGCGGCGTTGAGGAAGTCGCGCACGCCGGCGTCGAACCCCATGCCGACGTGGCGACGCTGCGCCGGCGTCATCGCCGCGAGCCGCACGTTGACGTCGTTCTCGTACCAGCGCGCGACGTTGGGCGACAGGTCCCACGTGCCGTTGCCCTCGCCGTAGTCGTAGCAGCCGGCCACGCCGCCGCTCGGGGTCGCGCCCTGCTGGCAGGTGCCGGCGACGCCGTCGAGCCCGACGTCCTCGAACGGCTCACCCGGGTCGTGGGTGCCGTTGCGCTCGGTGCCGCGCGGGTTGCGCTGGTAGTGGTAGTCGTCGTGCGCCGGATCGGGGTTGGTCACGGCGTCGTAGCCGGGCTCGTCCGCGTCGGCCTTGCCGTCCGTGCCGACGTCCTGGTAGGGCTCGAACGCGTCGGTGATCACCGGCTCGCCGGGGTCGCGCTTGCCGTTGGCGTTGAGATCGACGGCGAGCAGGATCTCGGCCGGATCGTCCTGCGGCTTGCTCGGATCGAACACGCCGAGGCCGAGCGCGGTCCCGTCGCCGCCGTCGCAGTACGTGATCACCGGCTTTTGACCCGTCGGGTTGAACTCGCGATCGAAGAAGTCGGCGAGCTGGATCGGGTTGGCGCAGCGCGTCGCCACGTCCATCGCGAAGTACGACGCCGGGACGCCCGGCGGCGCGTACGCGTTGTCCTTGTTGAACAGCGCTGGGTTCGACAGCGCCCGCGCGAGGTCGCGCGACGCCTTCATGTACAGGCTGCGCTGCAGCGTGAGGCCGACGCCGTCGCCGTCCTGCGTGATCATGTGCTCGTAGTCGGCGGTGATCTCGTACTGATCGGCGCGCGTCGTGGCGTTGGGGCAGAGCTGCCCGACGAGACCCTTGCCCGCGGCCTCGTCGGCGGCCGTGCAGAACCCGCCGAACAGGAAGTCGCGCACCATCGACAGCGAGTAGATCATCGACGGCCCCGGCTCGCCGCCGAGGTCGGCGAACGCGTCGAACCGATCGGGGTGCTTGAGCGCCATGGTCATCGCGGCGTTGCCACCCATCGAGATGCCGACGATCGCGTTGAAGCCGAACTGCTGCGTCTCGGGCTGGCCCGCGGTCGCCTCGGCGACCACCTGGTAGGTCGTCAGCTCGCCGGCGCGGAACGTCGCGGTCGACGCGTACGGGTTCTTGTCGTCGAGCACGCGGTTGGCCACCGGCGGAAAGAACGCCTCCGGGGTCCCGCCGCGGCGCGCGACGATGCGCACGTGCCGGCGCCCGGCTCCGGTGGGCAAGCGCGCGGCCTTGTACGGCAACGTCAGCTCGAACGCCCGGTCGGACCACGTGCCCTCGGCGCCGAACGTGACGGCCGGCCCGAGCGCGACATACCCGGCCGGGACGATGTCCTCGCTGCACGCGATGGTGACACTGCTCGCAGGCAACGTCGTCTTGGCCTGGGCCGCGATCGCCGCGCCGCGGAGATCGGCCCCACTCCCGTCGGTGACCACCACGGGCGTACCGACGGCGAGCGTGCCCTCGGTCCCGGTGCCGCACGTGAGGGTGGTCGACGGCGCGTCGTCACCACAGGCGGCGACGGTCGTGACGAGCACCAAGCAAGAAAATAACGAGCGCGACTGCATGTGGGCGCGCACCTTACAGCGTCGATTTCCGAAGTGGGCGGGAAAGTTGCCCGCCTCTCCACGATCCGTAGTGTCGACGGTCCGTGCGCAAGGTCCTCGCCGATATGCATGTCCCGCCAGCGGCTCGCCGCTGGGGACGGAGGTGTGGCCTCGCGCTCGTGGTCGCCATCGGGATCGGGTTCATTTCGTATGAGATTCTTGTTGGGTAAGAGTGT
>JAPLLF010000026.1 GCA_026387715.1 Pseudomonadota bacterium | reverse complement strand
GCGGCGGCGAGCGGATCGCCGAGGTCGTCGTGGCGACCCGGCGGCGGGGCGAGCTCGCCTACCGGCCGACGCTGGCGACCCCACGCGGGGATGCCCGGTGGCGGGCCCGGGTCTCCCTCGACGCGGCGACCCGGCCGTTCCCGCTCGAGTACTACGTCGAGGCGCACGACCTCGGCGGGGTCGTGATCGGTCGGGTCGCCGGCCCCGACGCGCCACTCGATCTCGCGATCGCGCCGGGTGGCGCGGTCCCGCCGGTCGCCGCGACGCGACCCTGGTACGGCCGCTGGTACGTCATCGCCGGGGCGGCCGCGCTCGCCGCGGGGACCACCGGCCTCGTCCTGTTCGCGACCCGTGGTCCCGATCCCGGCTCGTTGCCACCGGGATCGGTCACGGTCTCCCCGTGACCCAACCTCGCGAAATCTCGTCATCGAGAGGTGCGCACGACGGTCCGCGCGACCCCGGCGCATCACCGCGGACGAGTCGTTGTTAGCCCGCGCGAACGCGGGGCGTGACTTCGATCATCGTCGGGAAACCACGATCGTCGTCTAGTAAGCCCACGCGGCCCCGACCCATGAATTGCACTTGACCCTCTCGGTCAAGATCGCTAGGGTCCGCACAGTTTTTCGCGAACCGCCGTCTGACCGGGAACATTCCCAAGCGGCACCAAAACGGACGAAAGAGGAGTTCCTACAGATGAAGAAGCTAGCCTTGGGATTGCTGATGGCGGGTATCGCCGTTGCTGGTTGCAGCAGCGACAAGAAGACCACGAAGCTGATCGACGCGCCCGTGAGCGACGTCGACGCTCCGGACGTCGTCGCGGCCTGCAACGTGCTCACGCAGACCGGCTGTAACGCCGGCGAGAAGTGCACGTGGTTCGAGGACGACATGAGCAGCCCCCCGATCGGTCACATCGGTTGCGCCCCCGTGGGCACCGTGGCGATCGGCGGCGCGTGCACGACGGGCGCCCCGGGCGCGACCGGCTACGACAACTGCGTCGGTGGCTCGGTGTGCGTCGGCGCGACCTGCGAAGCGATCTGTGACAACGCTGGTGGCGCGCCGATGTGCGGCACTGGCTTCGGCTGCGTGAACATCTCCGGCCTGTTCGGCGCCGCGGGCGCGATGACCCCCCCGGCTGCCGGCGTCTGCGAGACCGCCTGTAACCCGATCAACGACAACGACTACGACGGCTCGGGCGCGGCCCAGACCCGCACCGGCTCGGCTTGCGGCTCGGATCCGTTGATGGGTTGCTACGGCAACATCAGCAGCTCTGGCAACCGCACGCACTTCATCTGCGCCTACCCGGCACTCTCGGGCCCGACGCACACGGCTGGCACGGCGACGATCCTCCACCGCCAGATGATCCCGGCCGGTCAGCTCTACCTCAACACCTGCCACCCGGGCTACACGCTCGGCTTCGCGGCCAACGCGACGGGCTCGACCGAGTCTGATTGCTACGCGTTCTGCAAGCCGGGCAACTCGTTCGGCTCGCTCGGCACCGCGACGGGCGTGACCGTTCCGGCCACCCAGCTCCCCAACGGCCAGACCGGCGCGGCTTGCAAGCTCGCCTCGGGCGGTCGTGGCGGCTCGTTCGGCATCGTCCCGACCGGCGTGACCACGCCCGCGTGGACCACGACCGACCCCGGCGCGATCGGCAACGGCGAGCACTGCATGTACTCGTGGTACTTCGAGACCAACGACGCGGGCGACGTGCTCCTGTCGGACACCTCGAACGACGTCGGCATCTGCTGGGATCACTCGCAGTACAACGGTAACTTCGACCAGAACGCGGCGACCGCCAACCAGCAGCTCCCGCCGTGCTCGCGCCTCGAGCTCTCCAACCCGGACCCGAACACCTTCACCGCCGACTTCCTCGGCTGTGTCGACACGACCACCGCCAAGGCCACCACGGCCGCGAACGGCAAGCTCCACATGCCGAACTGGGAGAAGGCCAAGCGCCTCCGCCCGAACCTCGTCATCCCGGCGTTCGACCCGCGCTTCGCGGGTGCGCTCTCGCTCGAGAAGCCGCTCCACTGAGCCAGCCAGTTCTTTCACCCGAAAGAACTGAACTGAACCGACGGGCTGACTCGAAAGAGTCGGCCCGTTGTATTTTTCGGCAACCGACGTTCGTTCGGTCGATGGCAGGCGGGACATGACAGCACCCAAGCTCGGCGTCTTGATCCTGGTCGCCCTCGGCGTGTTCACCCTGGGTGCGTGCACCAAGCCGAACCCCGGCGTGTGCTGCACGACCCTGGAGGACTGCCGCTCGGTCGGCCTCCCCACCACCGCGACCTGCGCCGTGGGGCTCGCGTGCGACGACCACGCCTGCGTGGCCGCGAGCTGCGCGGTCGACACGGACTGCCCAACTGCGACGCCGTTCTGCGACGCCCAGATCTGTCGGGCGTGCGACGAGACGCGGGGCTGCACGAGCGCCACGCCGCGCTGCGAGCTGGTCGACTTCACCTGCCAGGGGTGCGTCGGGGAAGCGGACTGCGCGGGCTATCCCGCCGCACCTCATTGCGGGGCGACCGGCGCATGCGTGACGTGCGTCGACTCCTCGCAGTGTGGTGGCGCGTCGCCGGTGTGCGACGGCGCCTGCCGGGCGTGTCGGCTCGACAGCGAGTGCCCCAGCGACGTGTGCGACTTCGAAACCGGTGCCTGCGTCGCAGAAAGCGCCGTGATGTACGTAGCGCCCACCGGCTCCGTGAGCGCCACGACTTGCACGCGGCAGGCGCCATGTGAGCTCCGCAGAGTTCTCAGCCTGGCGACTGGTATCGCTCAATTGACGATCCGTGCCCTGCCTGGAACGTACACGTTCGATGGCGATATCTTCTTCGTCGATCCATCCGAGGTCAGGTTGCATGGAGCTGGGGCAACGTTCAGCCGGGGAGCTGGCTCGCTATTCTTCGATGTCGATGGTGCCGCGGGTGGAGTGAAGCTACACGTTTACGATCTTGTGTTCGACAGGGCCGTCATTGCAGCGAACAATGCAGGTGAACTGAGTCTTGTCAGGGTCAGCGCTGGTGGGGATCCGACAACGAGCTTCATCACGGCGGCGAGTGGATCCAAGACCTCGATGTTCGATAGTCACGTGGCGAACACGACGATCCAGATGCAGGACGTGTCGACGCTGACCGTCGAAGGGTCGTTGCTGACGGGGACGATCGGCACCTACTCCATCGGTGCCAACATCACGGTGCGCAACAGCGTGATCGTCAGCCCGCTTGCGGGGTCCACGCAGCACGAGTTCATGTCGGCGGTCGGCAACGGCGGCAACCTGACCTTCGAGTCCTCCACGCTGTTCAACACCTACGTGGCCCGCGGCCTCCTGTCGAACTCGATCCTCTACTCGCCGGGCATCGGCCTGCCGAGCGTGATGGCGTCGTCGGTCGCGACCGCGAGCTACAGCCTCGTGAACCCGCAGGCGGGCGCGTTCAACGGCGGGAACAACCTCAAGAACGTGGACCCGATGTTCGTCAACGCGGCGACCGGCGAGCTCCACCTGCTGGCCGGCAGCCCGGCGATCGACGCGGCCAACCCGACGTCGACCAACACGATCGACCACGACGGCGTGGCGCGGCCGCAGAACGGCCGTAACGACATGGGCGCGTTCGAACACACGCCGTAGCCGCGACCACGTCGAACGTACTGCTCCGCCGGGCTGGCATCATGGGATGTCGGCCCGGCGTGCGTTTCGGGCCGTGCGCTCTGGACGGCGGTGGGGTCGATGGACCGGCTGCTGCGGTCGCCATCGTCCGGCCAGCGGACATGTGCGGGCCGGCTCGACGGAGTTTCGCTCGGTTAGCCG
>JAPLLF010001209.1 GCA_026387715.1 Pseudomonadota bacterium | reverse complement strand
CACCTCCGGCTTGGTCTTGACGTAGGTCAGCCCCCCGACGCGATTCGCCGTCGCCAGCGCGACCGCGGTCACCACGCGCGCGACCTGCGCGCCGCCGATCGCGTTGATCTTCGCCGCGTCGTCGGTGACGGTGTGATAGTCGGCGTGGCTGCCGGTGAAGAAGAACAGCACGGGCGCGCCGCCGATGTAGAACGGCATGTGGTCCGATGGACCGTAGCCCGAGCCGCCGATCGTGCAGCTCACACGCGCGGCCTGGCACGCCGGCTCGACGAGCGCCTTCCACTCGGTCGCGGTGCCGCCGCCGTTGACGCTCAGCTGGTTGTTCCGCATCCGCCCGATCATGTCCATGTTGAGCATCGCGACGATCGGCTCCTGGGTCGGCAGGTGCTTGGTGAAGTACTCGCTGCCGAGGTCGCCCATCTCCTCACCCGAGAACCCGACGATGTAGACGTCGCGGGCGAGCGTGGCCCGCTGCGCGTGGAGCGCGCGCGCGACCTGCATCAGGCCGGCGACGCCCGACGCGTTGTCGTCGGCGCCGTTGTGGATCCCCGGCGCCTTGTCGAGCGCGCTGGGGCCGCCCATGCCGAGGTGATCGAGGTGCGCGCCGATCACGAGCACGCCCGGCTGCTTGGCCGCCGCGCCACTCTTGATCAGCGCGACGAGGTTGTCGGTCTTCGTGCGGACCGGCGCGAGCGCGACGGCGAGCTTGGCCTGGTGAACCCCCTTGCGGAGCGTGGCCCCCACCGGACGCGTGACGACGACGATCGGGATGCCGGCCTCGGTCTCGGCGGCCGCGAGCGGCGGGAGCGGCGCGTCGTCCTGCGTCGCGTCACCGTCGTCGACGACGATCATCCCGATCGCGCCCTTGCCGCGCGCGATGAACGCCTTGTAGCGGAGGTCCCCCAGCCGCGCCGTCGTCTGCGGATCGAGCGAGGCCTTCGGCGGCACGAAGCGATGGACCAGGACGATCTTGCCCTTGGCGCGCACGCCCTGGTAGTCGTCGAGCTTCGCGTCGACGTCGACGATGCCCCAGCCGGCGGCGACGATCGCGCCGCTCACGGTCGTGCTCGCGCTCGAGGCCACCGGCGTGAAGTCTGCCGGGGCGACCGACTTGCCGTCGAGCGCCAGCGCGGTCGCCGCGCCGCGCTCGACCTTGGTGGTGACCTCGAAGGTCTGCCGCCACGCCCCCGCGTTGCCCGGCTCGAGGCCCCACGCCTCGAGCTGCTTCTGCAAGGTCGCCGTCGCGTCGGCGAGCCCCTGCGAGCCGACCGCGCGGCCTTCGCGCGTGTCGTCCGCGAGGTAGCCGACGATCGCCGCGAACGCGTCGGCCTCGGCGGTCTGGTCCATCGACGGCCGCGGCGGCGGCGTGGCCGTCGTCGTCGACCGGACGTCGTCGATCCACTCGGTCACGAACACGTTGGTGTCGTGCGGTCCGGCCGGCTGACCGGTCATCCGATAGACCTGCGCAGCGCCAGGCTTGGAAACGACGTCCATCCGGTTCGACGAGAACGACAGCGTCTTGCCGTCGGGCGAGAACACCGGGAAGCCGTCGAAGCCGCCCGCGTACGTGATGCGCTCGAGGTGCGAGCCGTCGATGTCGATCGCGAACAGATCGAACTCGGGGCCGCGCGGCGCCAGGTGGTTCGACGCGAAGATGATCCGCTTGCCGTCGGGGAAGAAGTACGGCGCGAACGAGGCGCCCGGCAGGTACGTCACCTGGCGCGCGTCGGTGCCGTCCGCGTTCGCCACCCACAGGTCCATCTTCGTCGGCTTGACCAGGTTCTGCTTGAGCAGCTCCTGGTAGGCCACCAGCTCGTCGCCGGTCGGGCGCGACGACCGCCACACGATCTTCGAGCAGTCGGCCGAGAAGAACGCGCCGCCGTCGTAGCCCGGCAGCGAGGTCAGCTGGCGCAGGTTCTTGCCGTCGGCGTCCATCCGCCAGAGCTCGAGATCCCCGGACCGCGTCGACGTGAACACGATGCTGCCGTCCACCGGGCACACCGTCGCCTCGGCGTCGTAGCCCGGCTGGTCGGTCAGCTTGCGGAGGTTCGAGCCGTCGGCGTTCGCGCGGTAGATGTCGTAGTCGAACAGCCCCCACAGGTAGCCCTTCGACATGTCCGGGGGCGTCGGGCACTCGGGCGACGACGCGTGCGTCGACGCGTAGACGATCTCCTGATCACCCTTGAGGAAGTACGAGCAGGTCGTCCGGCCCTTGCCGGTCGAGACCAGCGTGGTCTTGCCGGTGGCGACGTCCAGCTGCTCGATCTGGTCGCACTTGTAGGGCGCGTGGTTGGTCTGCATGATCAACCGATCGCCGCCGAACGCCCAGTAGGCCTCGGCGTTGTCCCCGCCGTAGGTCAGCTGCCGGAGATCCTTGAAGTGGGTCTCCTCGGGGCGGGCGAGGTTCTGGTGCGCGGGCCGGGGTTCGACCTTCGCGGTGGTGGGCTTCGTCGGCTCTGGCGGGCAGCAACCGACGACCATCGGCGAGGCCGCGACGATCGACAGGACAAGACATGCGACGACCTTCATGGGCGCGGGTACATTAGCACCGTGCTGTCCGTCGCCGACGCAACGCGAGCCGTGCTCGCGCGCCTCACTCCGACCGCGCGCGAGATCGTGCCGCTCGCCGCCGCCGAGGGGCGCATCCTCGCCGAAGATCTCGTCGCGGCGCGCGTGCTGCCGGGCTTCGACCACGCGGCGATGGACGGGTATGCCGTCCGCGCCCAAGAGCTGCCCGGGACGTTGCCGATCGCGGGCGTCGTCGCGGCGGGAGATCGCGGCACCACGCTCGCGCCGGGGACCGCCCTGCGCATCTTCACCGGCGCTCCCCTGCCGCCGGGCGCCGACACGGTCGTGATGCAGGAGAACGCGACCGTCGACGGCGATCCCCCGGCGCGCGTCACCCTCCCCGCGGCGCCGCTCGGCGACAACATCCGGCGCGCGGGCGAGGACGTCGGGACCGGCGAGGTCGTCTACCGCGCGGGGACGCGCCTGCGCCCGTGGGACCTCGCGGTGGGCGCGGCGCTCGGCGTCGCGGAGCTCGACGTCCACCGGCGCCCGCGGGTCGCGCTGCTCGCGACCGGCGACGAGCTCGTCGACGTCGACGTGACGCCGCAGTTCGGCCAGCTCGTGGCGTCGTCGCGCTACGCGCTCGCGGCGCTGATCCGCGAGGCCGGAGGCGAGCCGATCGATCTCGGGATCGTCAGCGACGACAAGGCCGCGCTCGCCGCGGCGTTCGCCCGCGCGTGGCACTGCGACGCGGTGATCACCACCGGCGGCGTGTCGGTCGGCGATCGCGACTACGTCCGCGAGGTCCTCGCGCGCGTCGGGGTCACGCCGGAGGTGTGGAAGGTCGCGATGAAGCCCGGCAAGCCGTTCTCGTTCGGCCTGCACGGCCAGGTCCCGGTGTTCGGGCTCCCCGGCAACCCGGTGTCGACGCTCGTCGGCTTCGAGCTGTTCGTGCGCCCCGCGCTGCTCGCGATGCAAGGCGCGACGCGCCTCCTGCGCCCGCGGGCGACGGTCCACCTGGCGAGCGCCTATCGCAAGGCGGTGGGGCGGGCGCACTACGTGCGCGCGCACGTGGTGCGCGAGGGCGATCGCCTCGTCGCGCACGCGCATCCCAAGCAAGGATCGGCGATGCTGTCGTCGCTCGTCACGACCAATGCGTTCGTGGAGCTCGCCGCCGAACGCGGCGACGTCGCCGCCGGCGAAGCTGTCCCTGCCCTGCTCCTGGAGATCATCTAGTGTCGAAGATCGACATCACCGAAGCCGATCGCATCGACAAGGCGCTCGCCAAGCATCTGCCCGAGAGCCGTCGCGCGCTGGCGCGGCTGTTCGAGGACGGCGCCGGCGTGCGCGTCAACGGCAAGCGCGTCAAGAAGGGCCACCGCGTCGCGCCCGGCGACGTCGTCGAGGTCGAGCACGAGGAGCGCTCGCTCACGCCGCTCCCCGATGCCGACGCCGCGGCGAAGCTCCACATCCTCGTCGAGCGCGCCGACGTCGTGATCGTCGACAAGCCCGCCGGCATGCCGTCGCAGCCGCTCAAGGCCGGCGAGCTCGGCACCGCCGCCAACGGGATCGCCCACCGCTATCCGGAGTGCGCCAGCGTGGCGGTCACCCCGCCGGCCAACGGCGATCCGCGCGACGGCGGGCTCGTGCATCGGCTCGACATCGGCACCTCCGGGATCCTGGTCGCCGCGCGCACGCCGGAGACCTACCGGGTGCTCCGCGAGGCGTTCGGCGCCGGCGGGATCGACAAGACGTACCTCGCGATCGTCGAGGGGCGCCCGGTGTCGCGCGAGTGCGATGCGCCGCTCGCGCAGCGCGGCAAGCGCGTCGTCGTCGACGAGACCGACGGCCTCCCCGCGGCGACGACCTTCGAGGTGAT
Organism: Pseudomonadota bacterium; assembly: GCA_026387715.1. Classification (GTDB taxonomy): domain Bacteria; phylum Myxococcota_A; class Polyangia; order Haliangiales; family Haliangiaceae; genus JABFXX01. The sequence goes on along the minus strand of JAPLLF010001209.1, from coordinate 1,830 downwards.
CGCCGCCGACGCGACCCACGCGCTCGTCCGCTGCGTCGCGCGCACCGGCCGCATGCACCAGGTGCGCGCGCACCTCGCGCACTGCGGCGCGCCGATCCTCGGCGACACGCTCTACGGCGCGACCGCCCTCGAGGGCGACGCCGGGTTCATCCTGCACGCCGAGTCGATCGCGTTCACGCTCGGCGGCGCACGGATCGAGGCGACGGCCCCGCTGCCCGCGCGCTTCGCGTCACGCCGGCCGAGCTAGGTCGCACGCCTCGAGCAGGTTGAGCATGCGCGCGATGCGCAGCCGCTCGAAGCGATCGGCCTGGGCCTCGATGAGGTCCGAGATCGACTGGCGTCCGTCGAGCACCTCGCACAGCTCGACGAGGCCCTTGACCTCGAAGCGCTCGGGCCCGACCCGCCGCGACCGCGCGACGCGCAGGTACTCCACCCCGTGCTTGGCCGCCCACGCCTCGATCACGTCGTCGGCGACCGACATGCCGCCGGCGCCGAGGATCTCGAACGCGTTGAAGTCGAGCGGGAACGCCTCGCGGGGATTCTCGCGGCCCGCGTACCAGCCGAACTGACCCTTGTTCCACGTGCACACGTCGATGATCTTGGTCCGCACCTGGCGCGTCAGGTGGCGGAACACCTCGAGCGGCTTGAGGAGGCCGAGCCCGACGAGCGTGTCCCCGAGCTTGCCGCCGTAGTGCGGCATCATCGCGAGCGCCATCGCGAGCTCGCCGTCGCTGAGCACGCTCTTGCTGACGAGGTAGTTGCCGAACAGCTCGCTCGCGACGTTCGACGACACGTACTCGGGCTGGCCGTCGCGAACGTAGATCTCCTTCTTGATGCCCCCGACGAACACGACGAGCAGGCCGGTCGCGCGCGCGGTCATCAGGCGGAACAGCACGCGCAGCGGCGACGTCGTCGCGAAGTCGCCGCTGTCGTCGGGTGGCTCGGCGATGTCGGCGAGCGCCGGTGGGGTCGGCGGGCGCTTGCGCGCGAGGTCCTCCGGCGACGGTCGCGGCGGGTGAAGGTCGAACCTGGGCTGCGGCTCGGAGTTGTCGTCGTCGAACGCCCGCAGCACCGAGTCCTCGCTCGGCTCGATCGTCAGCATCACGTCGTCGATCTCGACGTCGGGGAGCACGATCGCCGTCACCGCCGCGCTGATCGACTCCGCGGCCTCCGACATCACGATCGCCCCGTCGAGCGAGAGATCGACGTCGATGCCGTCGTCGTGATCGCCGTGGCCGGCGTGCTCGCGCTCGCTGTGATCGTCGTCGAGGCTGAGATCGTCGATCCCCTCACCGAGCTCGATCGAGTCGAACGCACCGGCGGGCGGGTGCGCGAGCGGCGGTGGCGGGTGCGCCGGCAGCTTGGCCGCCGACGCGCGCAGCGGGGGGATCATGATCGACGCCGGGATCGCCGGGACCGACATCGCCGGCACCGGGCGCGGCAGCTCGGGGCGCACGATGCGCGCCGACGGGGCGGGCGCGATCGGCTGTACCGCGTCGAGCGCGCGCTGCAGCTTGTCCTCGAGCGGCTTCTCGTAGGTGATCACCGGCATGCTGGACTCGCTGCCCGGCTCGATCGCGATCGGAATATCGTCGTGCGGCACGGCGAGCGCGTGCGCGTCATCCTCTTGCTTGCGGCGCCGGTCGGCGACCGCCCCCCGCAACGACGCGACGACGTCCGCGACGTGCCGGTTCGTCATGCGGTGCCGGTGCTCGAACAGCCACTCTCCGATCGCGTCGCGGAACACGGCCGCGCTCGACCACCGCTCGTCGACCGCCTTCTTGAGGGCCTTGCGCACGATCCCGTCGAGCCCCGGATCGAGATCCGTGC
>JAPLLF010001230.1 GCA_026387715.1 Pseudomonadota bacterium | reverse complement strand
TGCTTCTCGCCCTCGCTCCCGCACCGCGTGTGGAACAAGGTCGCGAGCAGCTACCCGGGCCCCGCCTGGCTCGAGGCGCGCGACGTGGCGCGCACGATCGACATCGCGTGGCGCCGCGCGGGTCGCCGGATCCGCGCGTGGCGCAACCACATGTACCTCGGCGGTCCCAACACCACGAAGGTGCTCGCCGCCCACGGCGTACGCCTGCTATCCGACGGCGTCGTGCGCGAGGCGACGGGTCCCACCCCCGACCGCGACGTCGGCGCGGTGTGGCGGCTGCCGATCAACGTGATCCCCGATCACGAGCACATCGTGCACGCCGAGCGCACCCACTCGTGGATCGCTCGCTGGCAGCGCCGCTACCGCTGGCGCGACGACTTCGGCGCGAATTCCTACGACGTCGACGCGTGGACCGACCACGTCCTCGAGGACCTCGCACGCAATCAGGCACGCGGCGCCGTGTCGGTGCTCCTCATCCATCCGATCACCCTCTACCTCGCCGATCGCCTCCGCAGCGTGCGGCGGATCCTCGACGTGCTCGCCGCGTCGACCACGGTCACCGCGTCCGAGCTCATCCCCGAGACGGAGCTGTCATGAAGATCGCGGTCATCATGCGCGCGAAGAATAGCGACTGGGTGATCGACCAGGCGCTGACCGGCTTGTTCGCCCAGCGCGGCGTGACGTTCGAGGCGATCGTCGTCGACTCCGGGTCGACCGATCGCACGCTCGAGATCGTCCGCCGCTTCCCGGTCCGGCTCGTCCAGATCGAGCCGCGCGCGTACTTTCCGGGCAAGGTCCTCAACGACGCGATCGCCGCGACCGACGCCGACGTGATCGTGTTCCAGAACTCGGACGTCGTGCCGCTCCATCGCGACGTGCTCGCGCGCCTGCTCGAGCCGTTCGCGACGCCCGCGGTGATGGCGACCTTCGCCCGCCAGGTGCCGCGTCCCGACGCGCACACCTGGGTGCGCGCGGAGTACGCGCGGTCGTTCCCCGAGCACGGCGACGCCCCCGCGTGGATCCCGTATTCGCTGCCGCTGGCGGCGATGCGGCGTAGCGCGTGGGCGCGCCGCCCGTTCTCGACCGAGGCGTGGGCGTCGGAGGACTCCACCTGGGGCGCCGCCACGCGGGCCGCAGGCGAGCGCATCGCCTACGTCGCCGAGGCGCTCGTGATGCACTCGCACAACTACACGCTCCGCGAGATCTGGGGCCGCCGCTTCGTCGAGGGCGAGGCCGACGCGTTCGTCGACGCCAGCACGCTCCCGGTCACGCGGGTGCTCGCACGCCTCGGCACGTCGCTCGCGCGCGACGTCCGCGATCACGTCGTCGCGCGCGACCCGTGGGGCCTCGTGCGGAGCCCCGCGCGCCGGCTCGCCTACCACGCCGGCTTCCTGCGCGGCCCAACCACGACGCCTCGGTCGGCCAGGCCGTCGTGCTCGACGGCGGCGGCACCGGCGCGCGCGAAGACCGCCGCTAGGACAACTGGATCCCCACTGTCGACGCGATGCCCGATGTGACCGTGGCGCGCCTGGCGTCGGTCGTTGATCCGATGTGTCTCCCAGGACTCGTTCGAACCACGTTCGCCCGGTGTTCGAACATCGTTCGAGCGACGCGCGCGAGGGAGAACCTCACGATGTCAAGGATCATCGATCATCGACCGGCCTGGATGATCGCGGATCTAGCGGGCCTTCGCTTCGAGTGGGATCGCATAGAGGACGATCGCGATCGCTTCGTCCCACGTTCGACCGAACTCGAGTTGCTGCAAGCACAGGTCAAACCGCCGCACGGCCCGTCGCTGCGAGGCCGTCGCGGCCGTGACCTCGGACTCACTGCCAGCCCAGCCGACATAGCTCAAGATTCGGCGGCCTTCAGGGTGGAGGCGAAGGAACTGGTCGTGGGTCATGGCGAAGCGCTCCCACAGCGCCGTCGCGACCTTGGCGGCGTCCAGCACGAGGGCCACGGGCAGCGACGCCTCGATTTCGCCCTCGTCGACCGATCGAGTGCACGCGACGTCGACCCGCGCCGGCGTCGGTGGCTCGCGCGCCGCCTCGACGACCAGTCGCCGCCCGTCGGTCTTGATCTCGACCAGCCGGCTCGGGCCGAGCGACAGCATCTTGCGGATCGGCTTGTCGATGATCAACGCCAGACTGTTTCCAACGATCGTCAGTCGCTTTTGCATGACCTCGGTTACCAGACGGATCTGACGATCAGCCGCCATCCCTGATGTCCGCCTACCGGACATCGCAATCCTCACGCTCCTCTTCGAGCTTGGATCGAACGATGTTCGCACAGTGGTCGAACATCATCCGAACGAGGTTCGAGAGAGGCTAGATCCCACGCGACGGACGTCGATGCGGTCACGCAGCCAGGCGAACGAGCGCCGGCGCCGTCACCACCGCGGGCGCGCGGTGCGCCAGGACGCGCGAGGCGGCGATGCTGGCGAGCAGGCCGCCACCCGCGCACCCGGCACACGCGATCGCGGATGTCCACGGCGTCGTCGCCCAGCCATGCAGGGCCAGCCCGACGCCGCCCGACGTCAGCGTCGCCGCGACGACGGGCGCGAGCGCGGCGATGATGTCGCGCGTCACCCACCCGAGCATCGCGGCGACCCGACGCCACGTCCACACCGCCGCGACGAGGTTGCCGATCACGGTCGCGAACGCCA
>JAPLLF010000399.1 GCA_026387715.1 Pseudomonadota bacterium | reverse complement strand
GTCATGGAGTACCTCGTCGGCGCCTCGCTGAGCTCGGAGTTCGAGATCACGTGGATGAGGACCTTGTTCCAGTACATCTTGCCCTGCGACGCCATCGACAGCGTGAGCTCGAGCGGGAGCTTGTCCGACAGCTCGGCGCGCGCCTGGTAGAGCGTCAGCGTCGTCGCGCTCGCCGTCGCGCTGGCGGGCTTGGTCCACGCCTGCACCGCGGTCAGCCGCGGCTCGCTCGCCGCCGTCGACGAGACGAGGCCGGCGGGGACCTCGAGCCGGAAGTCCGGACGCTCGTGGGCGAACGGGGTCGCCCCCGCGACCGACGACACGAGGGCGAGCAACACGACGAGGCGAGCGAGGCGCATCGTCGCAATGTCCCACACCAGCGTGCGCGTTGCCGCTACGGGTGGCGGAGCCCGAGCTCGATGTGCCGCTGGTCGAGCAACTGGCCGGTCGCCTTGAGCAGCGACGCGGTCGAGCGCTTCTGCGCGAGCAGCGCGGTCAGCTCGGCGAGCCGCGCGTTCGCGACCTCCTCCTGACGCTGCGCGACCTGGATGTTCTGCGACGTGCCGTTCATGAACTTGCGCTGCTCGATCTCGAGCGACTTCTCGGCGAGCACGCGGAACGTCGCCGCGGCCTTGACCTGGCGCTCGGCGCTGTCGCCGTTGCGCACGGCCTCGCGGACCTCGAGCCACACCTTCTGGACGAGCTGATCCTTCTGACCGGCGACCACGGTCGTCCGGATCCGCGCGATCGCGGCGGCCGCCTCGGTCGCGCGCTGGAGCGGCGTCCACGAGAAGTTGGCCATCACGCTCCAGCCGCGGGCCTCGACCGTGCCGAGCTGTCCGAGCGCGGCGGGATAGCCGCTGTCCTGGCCGGTCGCGGTCGCCTCGACGCCGAGATCGAGCTGCGGCAGGGTCGCGTTGTCGGTGCTGCGCTCGGCGAGCGCGGCCTCGTTCACGGCGAGCGCGAGATCGGCCAGCTCGGGCCGCGCCTTCATCGCCTGCGCGAACGCGGCCTCGACCTCCTGATGGACCGGCGCGAACGTCGGGATCTCGGTCGGCAGGATCGGCCGGCGCCACTGCGCGCGCGGCAGGTTCAGGATGCCGCGCAGCGCGTCGGTCGCGCGCTCGATCGCCTCCTCCTCCTGGAGCATCGCGAGCTGGCGCCCGGCGAGCGTGCTCTCGGCGCCGATGAGGTCCGACGGCGCGAGCGTGCCGTTGTCGACCTGGCGCTGCGTCAGCGCCTTCTGATCCTCGGCCAGGCCGAGCGAGCGCTTCGCGAGATCGTAGCGATAGATCGCCCCGAGCAGCTGCCAGTACGCGCTCTCGGTGCGCTCGACGAGCTCCGCGATCGCGACGACGAGCCGGCTGCGCTCGCGCGCCGATCCGAGCTCCGCGCGCAGGATCTCGAGCCGCGGGATCGCCAGATCCGGCGAGAACCCGCGCAGGATCGGCTGGGTCACGCGGAGCGAGAGGAACGATCGATAGTTCAGCGGCTCGATCGCGGAGTTCGCGGTCGTCTTCGCGCGGCCGTTGCCGAAGTCGACGTCGAGCCGGGTCCCCGTCGAGAACCGCTGGCTCGCCCCGAGCGCCCAGCTGTCGTTGGTGGTCTCGAGCAGCGTGCCCGGATCGCCTTCGAGGTTGACGCTCGGCGGCGTGCGCGCGCCCGCATGACTGTAGCTCGCCGTCACCGTCGGCTCGAAGCTGCCGTGCGCGGCGTCGATCCCCAAACTCGCGATCGCGAGCGCGTGACGCTCGAGCGAGATGTCGAGGTTCTGCAGCACCGCGAGCCGCAGCGCCTCGGCGAGATCGAGCCGCAGCACGCTCGCGAGATCCGCGCCCGCCGGCAACGGCGGCGTCACCGTCAGGAAGGCGGGCGGGACGTACGGCTCGTCCGCGTGCGCCAAGCCGGAAAGGAGTACGGGCGCGACCGCAGCGAGCACGACGAGGAATCGCATCGCCGGCGAGCCTACCCCGAGGTCAGCGACAAGCGGTGCTCGCTGGCCCCACGTGCACCCGCTGGCACGGGCTCGGCGTCGATGGCGTCGGATCAGGGGTCGCGGCCAGCTCGACGCCGAGGTCGGCGTTGTCGACCGGGTCGAGGTTGGGATCGTCGCTCGTGGGCGGAGGGAGCGCGCCACCGACATCGTCGCCGCCGTCGTCGAGGCAGCCGGTCGCCGAGGTCAGGAGGCCGAATCCGAGGAGGCCGAGGAGGAGGGTACGCATGCACGCCGATAGAGCACCTCGCGTGCCGACCGCGGCCCGAACGAGATCGACGGGTTAGCCGGCGTGGCCAGGTCGCGCGACCGCGACCGCGACCGACCAGCGTGTCCCATGCGCAGATGCCTACACGACCCGCGGCGCCCGGTGACACGCTGTGGGATGGCAACCTCACTGCAGGCCCTGCGTGAGGTCCTCAGGATGTTGCCGCACGGCGTGGCCGTGATCGACCGCGACATGCGCTACCTCGCGCACAACGACGCGTGGCTCGTCGTCCATGGCGAGCCGCCGCGGTCGGTGCTCGGCGAGTGTCACTACGACGTGTTCCCGATCCGCGAGGAGTGGCGCGGTCCACCGGCGTTGCCTCGACGGCGGCACCGAGCAACGCGGCCAGGACTTCTACGACGGGACCAACGGGGTCCGCGAGTACCTGCGCTGGAAGGTGGCCCCCTGGTATCAGGGCGACGCCATCGCCGGGCTGGTCATCCACTCCGAGAACATCACCGCGCAGGTCGAGACCACGCGCCAGCTCGCCGAGCGCGAGCGCATGATCCGCGACCTGTTCGAGCGGTCCCCGTTCGGGCTCAACGTCGCCGATTCGACCGGGCGATGGCTCGACGCGAACCCGGCCTTGCTCGCGTTGATCGGCTACACCGCCGCCGAGGCGATCGGGCTGACCTACGCGCAGCTGACCCCGCGGCGATACGACGCCGACGACGCACGACAGCTCGACCAGCTCCAGCAGCAGGGTCGCTACGGACCGTACGAGAAGGAGCTGGTCTGCAAGGATGGGCGGCTGGTGCCGGTCCGGATGAACGGGTTCCGGGTCGACCGCGAGGGGACCTCGTACCTCTGGTTCCTGATCGAGGACCTCACCTCCCAGCGCGCCCTCGAGGCGCGGCTCGAGGAGGCGCAGATCGGGGCGATCCACGCGTCGAAGCTCGCGATGATGGGCGAGCTGGCGTGCACGGGCTAAACATGTTCGCGCGCGAACACGACGAGGTTGTTGCGCTCGCGGTCACGACGATCCTCGACGACGCGCTGGGGCTGTGTCGCGCGCGGATCAGGACCCACGGCGTCACCCTGGAGCTCGCGATCACGACCGCCGCGCAGGTCCGCGGGCGCTCGATCGAGCTCTCCCAGGTGGTGGTGAACCTCCTCAACAACGCGTTCGATGCGGCGCACACCTCCGCCGAAAAGTGGATCCGGTTGTCCACGAGAGATCTCCCCGATCGGGTGCAGATCTTCGTCGAGGACTCCGGTCCCGGCATCCCCGCGGAGCGCCACGACGACGTGTTCCGATCGTTCTTCACGACCAAGGCCGCCGGCGCTGGCACCGGCCTCGGCCTGAGCATCAGCCGGCGCATCGTCGACGCGCACGGCGGCTCGTTGACGATCGATCCCCACGCGCCCAACACCCGCTTCGTGATCGAGCTGCCGACGTGACCTCGCCGGATCTCCGACCCGCGATCCTCTACGTCGACGACGAGATCATGATGTGCCGCGTGTTCCGCCGGATCCTCGCGGGGCGCGGCGCGCCGATCGAGACGTTCATCGATCCCGAGCTCGCGCTCGCCTACGCGCACGCGCACCCGATCGCGGCGATCGTCTGTGACTATCGGATGCCGACTTGTACCGGGATCGACCTCCTGGAACGGCTCACGGTCGACGTCCCGTTCGTGCTGGTCTCCGGGGACATCGGGATCGGCACGCTCAGCCAGCACCCGCGGATCTCCCACGTCCTCGCCAAGCCGTTCCAGCCGGAGCGCTTGATCGCGCTCGTCGACACCTACCTCGCTAGAGCGGATTCGGCACGCCGATGAACTGCACGGCGAGCGTCGGGAACTTCATGCGCAGCTCCTCGGCCACGCGCATCGGCCCGAACACCTCGGTCTGGTAGTGACCCGCGGCGACCAGCGTGATCTGGAGCTCCTTGGCGAGCTCCGCCGAGCGCTCCGCGAGCTCGCCGGTGAGGAACAGATCGCAGCCGGCGGCGGCCGCGGCCTCGAGTAGATCCGAGGCCGCGCCGGTGCACAGCCCGACCTTGCGGACGACGTCGGGGCCGTACGGGAACACGAAGCGCGGAGAGGCGCCGTTGCACACGCCGCCGGCGATCCGAGCGATCGCCTCGGCGCGGGTGAGCGGCTGCGCCCACCGGCCCGACAGGCCGAGCGCCGTGCCGCGCACGTCGCCGAACGCCTCGCGCGTCGGGCCGAGCGCGATCGCGTCGGCGAGGCCGGTGTTGTTGCCGAGCCGGGCGTGCAGGTCGAGCGGCAGGTGATAGGCGGCGAGCGAGACGTCGTGGGCGAGCAGCAGCTTGAGCCGCTGCCCGAGCGGCCCCGCGATCTTGGTGATGCCGTGGCCCCACACCAGGCCGTGGTGGACGACGATCAGATCCGCGGCGGCCTCGATCGCGCGCGTGATGAGCTCGGCCGACGCCGACACGCCGCACACGACGGTCGACACCTCGGGCGCACCCTCGACCTGCAGCCCGTTCGGGCAGTAGTCCTTGACGCGACCGGACTCCAGCGTGGTGTCGAGGTAACCGACGACTTCGCGAAGATGAACCGGCATGTAGCCATGGTAAACCGCCCCCATGGCCACCGCGAAGAAGCCCGGATCAGATGATGTCAAGACGATGTCGGGAATCCCTCTCAAGCCGGTCTACGGCCCCGAGGATCTCGCCGAGCGCGGCTGGAGCTACGAGACGTCGCTCGGCGACCCCGGCCAGTATCCCTACACCCGCGGCCCGCACGCGACGATGTACCGCGGCAAGCCGTGGACGATGCGCATGTTCGCCGGGTTCGGCACGCCCGAGGACACCAACCAGCGGTTCAAGTTCCTGCTCGCCAGCGGGCAGACCGGGCTGTCGACCGCGTTCGACATGCCGACCCTGATGGGCTACGACCCGGACCACGAGCGCTCGCTCGGCGAGGTCGGCCGCGAGGGCGTGTCCGTCGCGTCGATGGACGACATGATGCGGCTGTTCGGCGACATCCCGCTCGATCAGGTGTCGACGTCGATGACGATCAACGCGCCCGCCGCGGTGCTGCTCGCGCTCTACGTCGCGGTCGCCGAGAAGCAGGGCGTGACGCCCGACAAGCTGCGCGGCACGCTGCAGAACGACATGCTCAAGGAGTTCATCGCGCAGAAGGAGTGGATCAGCCCGATCCGCGGCCACATGCGGATCATCCGCGACATGCTCGTGTGGTGCACCAAGACGATGCCGCAGTGGAACACGATCTCGATCAGCGGCTATCACATCCGCGAGGCCGGCGCGACCGCCGTGCAGGAGCTCGCGTTCACGCTCGCCGACGGCATCGGCTACGTGCAGCTCGGCGTCGACGCGGGGCTCGACGTCGACGACTTCGCGCCGCGGCTGTCGTACTTCTGGGACGTCCACAACGACTTCTTCGAGGAGATCGCGAAGTTCCGCGCCGGTCGCCGGATGTGGGCCAAGATCATGCGCGAGCGATTCGGCGCCAAGAACCCGCGGTCGTGGCTGCTCCGCACGCACGCGCAGACCGCGGGCGTGTCGCTGATGGCGCAGCAGCCGCTCAACAACGTCGTGCGCACGACCGTGCAGGCGATGGCGGCGGTGCTCGGCGGCACGCAGTCGCTGCACACCAACAGCTACGACGAGACCTACGCGCTGCCGACCGAGGCCGCGGCGATGCTCGCGCTCCGCACGCAGCAGGTGATCTTCGAGGAGAGCGGCATCGCGAGCGTCGCCGACCCGCTCGCGGGCAGCTACTTCGTCGAGACGCTCACCGATCAGGTCGAGGCCGCCGCGTGGGAGATCATCCACAAGATCGACGCGATGGGCGGCATCACCAAGGCCGTCGAGGAGGGCTACCCGCAGCGCGAGATCGCGCGCTCGGCGTTCGAGTTCCAGCGCGAGGTCGACACCGGCCGCCGCGCGGTCGTCGGCGTCAACAAGCACACGACGGCGGACGACGGCGACAACATCCCGACGCTCAAGATCGAGCACGCGACCGAGAGCGGCCAGGTCGATCGGCTCCGGGCGTTCCGGGCGTCGCGCGATGCCGGCGCGGTCGAGCGCGCGCTCGCCGCGGTGAAGGCCGCGCTGCGCGACGAGTCGCAGAACGTGATGCCGCCGATCTTCGAGGCCGTGAAGGTCAACGTCACGCTCGGCGAGATCTGCGACCTGTTCCGCAGCGAGCTCGGCGAGTACCGCGACCCCGCCTACCTGTAGGGCACCGACCTGTTTGCCAACGAGTCAGGGAGACTATGTCCGTCGGCGATCTCCGGCGTGGACCTTGACGTGGACGGCGTCGTGGACCTCGTCGAGGATCGTGGTCGCTTGTGGAGCGGCGTCTTGCTCCTGCACCCGCCGCCGCGTGTTCTCGCCAGATTTGGATTGCCTGCTTCGCAAGACACGCACCGATCGGCGACGCTGGATCGCCGATGTCCACGTCGTCGTCGCCGTCAAGGTCCACGCCGACGACCACGACCACGACCACGACCACGACCGCGACCGCGACCGCGACCGCGACCGCGACCGCGACCGCTCAGACTTCAAACAGTCGGTGCTCTCCAAGCTAGGGCGTCCCTGAAGTCCGCGGCGTGGGCGGAGGCCGCCCGTGCCCGTGCCCGTGCTCGTGCTCGTGCTCGTGCTCGTCAAGTGGCTGCCACTGCTGCCGCGCGGTCATTCGGCCTTGACCGATCAGTGGCGCCGGGCCGCGATGTCAATCCCGCTCAACATCGGGGAGCCGGCAAGACCAGCGTAGCCGAGCGAGCGCACTGTTATGCGATCGCACGCGGTGAGCGATGGAATGCGGTGCGATTCTCGACGTCGTTCGGCTACTCAACGCCGTACCCGACGCCGACCTCATTCACAGCAAGCAGCTCGTGGTCAGGATCGTCGAGATGCTGACGAAGATGTGCCGCTGAGCACGAGCACGAGCACGAGCACGAGCACGAGCACGAGCACGAGCACGAGCACGAGCACGAGCACGGGCACGGGCGGCCTCCGTTGTTATTTTCGGACAAACTCATTCGGGTGGTTTTTGTAGTAAGCCCGACCTGACAGGAATGTCGTGAGTTGAGGCTTGGAGTCCGACGGCTACCGCCCAAGGGCTTGAGATCACGCCCCACCACACGGCACAGCGCATGGACATGCCTCCCCGTGAGGTGGTTATGCGTAGCTTCTCGACTCTCCCGATTCTCCTGCTCGTGTCCGGCGTGACCGCGTGCGGCGCGAGCAGCGACCTCGGCGCCGCGCCCGGGCTCGCCGACGCCGGTTACTACCCATCATCGGACGCCGCGGTTGCGCAGTGCCTGTCGTCGAGCGAGTGCCCGACCGGCTGGACCTGCAACGACTTCAACGTGTGCGTCGCCCCGACGATGCCGACGACCGACGCCGGCGTGCCACCCCCGCCCGAGGTCGAGTACGAGTTCAGCCCGCCGGTCAGCTCGCAGCGGTTCGTCTACGTCGCGATGACCGCGCAGGACTCGCTCGCGCGCATCGACGGCCGCTCGCTCGAGGTGCGCTCCACCGGCGTCGGCAAGTCGCCGCGCATCGTCGGCGCGATCCCGCACACCGACGGCGCGGTCGTGCTCGACTCGACCAACGGCACCGCGACGGTCGTGCGCCCGCCGGTCGACGCCAACACCGCCGACACCGTGCGCGTGCTCGCGACCCTGCCCCACTTGAACCGGCTCGATCTCGATCCGAGCGGCCGGTTCGCCGTCCTGTGGTTCGATCTCCAGAAGGCGATCACCGACGGCGGCATCACCGGCATCGGCAGCTTCCAGGACGTCACCGTGGTCGCGCTCGCGCCCGGCAACGAGCGGGCCGTGAACCTCGCCGTCGGGTTCCGCCCGCGCAACGTGCAGTTCGATCAGGCCGGCAACCGCGCGTACGTGGTGACCGAGGACGGCGTGTCGGTGATCGACCTCGGCTACGCGACCACCCACGGCCCGTCGATCGTGCCGCCGATCGCGGTCGCCGAGCCCGGCGTCGCGCCGAGCGACGTCGAGGTCGAGATCGTCGCGACCGGCGAGTTCGCGACCGTGCGCCAGGGCAACCTCGCGTCGATCCGCGTGGTCGACGTCGCCGGCGCCGACGCCGGGCGCGCGTGGACGATCCCGCTGTCGTCGCCACCGACCGACATCGATCTCGCGCCGGGCGGCGATCGCGTCTACGCGGTGTCGCGCGCGACCGCGCAGCTCGCGATCATCGACGTCCCCGGCGACGCGCTCGATCCCGCCGGCATGGAGACCGTCGATCTGTCGAGCGGCACGGTCGGCTCGCTCGTGGTGTCCGCCGACGGCCGCCGCGGCCTGCTCTACACCAACGCCACGCTCGACGAGCGCGTCACGATGATCAAGCTCGACCAGCCGGGCTACCCGCGCACCACCTGGCCGCTCAAGAAGGCCGTGCGCGCGATCGGCATCGCGCCGACCGGCGACAGCGCGATCGTGATCAACGCCAAGGCGTTCGGCGACCCCGCGACCGCGACGTCGGTCGACGACTACATCGACAAGAGCTACGGCTACACGCTGCTCGATCTCGCGACCGGGTTCGGCAAGCTCCAGGTCACGCCGGTCGATCCGGGCGCGTTCGTCTACACCCCAGACGGCACCAAGGCCTACGTCACGCTCGACGGCGGCGACCTCGCGACCGCGACCCGTCAGCTCCAGATCGTGTCGACCCAGACCGGCGTCGTCACCACCAAGCAGCTCGGCTCGCCGCCGTCCGCCGTCGGCATCCTGCCCGGCATCGGCCAGGCGTTCGTCGCGCAGCGCCATCCGCTCGGGCGCGTGTCGTTCCTCGAGCTCGTCGCGGACACCGTCCGCACCGTCACCGGCTTCGACCTCAACGGTCAGATCGTGAACTAGGAGTCATCCCCATGCGCCACCTCCTCCTCCTCACCCTCCTCGCCCTCCCCGCGCTCACCGCCTGCTGGGAAGACGACCGCCCGATCGCGTGGGACCGCGCGCGCACCGTGCTCGGCCCGATCCCGCTCAAGACCCAGGTCGCGTACGTCGACTCCGCGCTCGACCGCGTGACGCTGATCGACCTCGCGGACGACGCGCCGGTCATCCACCACAGCCAGGTCGGCCGCCGCGCCGCGTACGCCATCCCGAGCCCCGACCGCCACAAGCTGTTCGTGATCACCCGCGGCGAGGAGGCCGTCCACCCCGGCGAGATCGATCAGCCGCCGCTGTTCTGGGTGGTCAACACCGACGAGCCGACCGCGTCGCCGATCGCGTACTCGATCGGCTCGCCGTTCGATCGCGTCGCGGTGTCGCCCGACGGCAACACCGCGATCGCCTACTTCTCGGCGGCCGGCCCCGACGAGGAGGGCTTCTTCAGGAACCCCAACGAGCTCGCCATCGTCGACCTCGCGAAGGCGCCCGAGGACGGCGCCAACCCCGTGCTCGAGACCATCCGGTCGTTCGGCTCGGTGCCCGAGGGCATCTCGCTGTCGCCGCCGATGAGCATCGCCGGCGCGCTCGATCCCGACCCGCGCACGTTCGCGTTCATCCTGTCGTCGAACAACCTCACGATCCTCGACGTCGCGCACCCGACGCGCCGCGAGATCACGATCCGGTTAGATCTCGGCGGCCAGCCGGTCATCCCGCGCGAGGTGGTGTTCGCGCCCAACACCGCGAGCGCGTACGTGCGCAGCGACAACGCACGCGACGTCCTCCAGGTCATCCTCACCCCCGACCCGCCCGCGCGCGCCGACGCCAACGACTTCCGCCCCGTGCTCGCCGAGCTCGGCGCCGGCGGCGGCCCGACCGACATCGCGGTCTACGACAACGCCGCCGGCAAACGCTACCTGCTCGCGGCCACGCCCAACACCGGCGAGCTCGTGGTCATCGACGCCGACACCGCCCAGTTCCGCTCGATCCCGCTCGCCGACCCGATCGATCGCATCGTGCTGTTCCCGACCTCGGCCACCGAGACCCTCGTCCCGCACCAGGCCCTGCTCGCCTCGATCGGCGCGAAGCTGTCGCGCGTCCACGTCCTCGATCTCGACGCCCTCGAGGATCCGCTCACCCAGGTCCGGATCGAGAAGATCGAGCTCGACAAGCCGGTGCGCGACGTCGTCCCGGTGCCCGATCGCGACATGGCGATGCTCGTCCACGACGACGCGCGCACCGTGCTCGGCCTGCTCGACATCGAGACCCGCTCCACCTCGCCGCTGCTCGGCGTCGGCAAGCTCGACACCTACGACTTCTCGCCCGACGGCTCGCACCTGATCGGCGCCACCAAGAACGTCTCGCGCGTCGGCTTCCTCGCGCTCGACAACCTGCACCCGACCGACTTCCGGCTCGACGACCTCCCCGTCCGCGTGCTGTCGACGGCGAACGGCAAGATCTTCGTCGACCACGGCCAGCCGCTCGGCCACGCCACGATCATCCCGTCCCCCAAGGCCACCCGCGGCGAGGCCACCGTGCTCGCCGGCT
>JAPLLF010000814.1 GCA_026387715.1 Pseudomonadota bacterium | reverse complement strand
CGGCTGATCCGTCCGCTGAATCGGCTCATGCTGTTCTCCACGACCGTCCGGATATGGTTCCCGAGGGCCTCATGTCCGTCGACGTTGTGGTCGGTGTGAATCTGGATCTGCATCTCGACTCCTCAGAAAGGCGGCTGGAATCCGCGGTAGAGCCAACGTAGGGATCCGATCGGAAAGCGCCACGAAGAATCGGTCGGATGGCCTGCGTCAGCGTGTCGCGCGCGGGCGGGTGAGCGCGCCGACGCCCCACATCACGAGCACGAATGGGGCGGTCGCGGCGGCGAGGCCCGCCGCGGCGAACCCGGCGTGGAGACCGAGCGCGCCGAGCGTGCCGAGCGCGATGATCAGGGGAGATCGGCCGGTGACGGCGAGGCCCACGGCCGTGAGCGCCGCGTTGAAGCCGGATCCGCCATCCGCGACCGCGGCGGCGGGGAACAGCGGCACGACCAGCGCGACGAGCCAGGCGCCCGTGGCGCCTCCGATCGCCGCGAGCGCCGCCTTGCGATCGGCGAACGCGAGGCCGACGACCACGAGCGCGCCGGCGAGCGGGCCCGTGGCGAACACCACCTGCGCGATGGCGTCGAGCGGCGGGACGTGGCCGAGGGCGAGCGTGGGGCCAAACGTCGCGGGTGGAAGGCCGGTGGCGTGGCCCAGCGCCAGGATCAGCCAGTACACGAGGATGAACGGCGCGGTGAAGACGCGCATCCCGCCGCGGCTGGCGATCGCCGACAGCCCCATCGCCAGGAGCGCCCCGACCACGACGATCCCGAGCGTGATCGGGCTGATCGCGAACGCCGCCAGCGTGCCCGCGCCGACGAGCGCACCGTTGAAGCCACCCAGCCCGGCGTCGATGGCGTCGGATGGCATGCGGATCGCGCGCGCACCGAACGTCGCGCCGAGCGCGCCGAGCGCCGCGCCGATCGCCGCGGGCCACGACGAGACCGCGAGCGCGGAGATCACGGCCAGCCCGGTCCCCGCGTGGGGCAGGAGCCACACCTGGCCGAGCCCGCGGAGGGTCGCGCGGAGGCTCACGCGAACGTGATGCCTTGCGCGAGCGGGAGCTCCGACGAGTAGTTGACGGTGTTCGTGGCCCGGCGCATGTAGCTGCGCCACGCGTCGGACCCGGACTCGCGTCCGCCGCCGGTCTCCTTCTCGCCGCCGAACGCGCCGCCGATCTCGGCGCCGCTCGGGCCGAGGTTGACGTTCGCGATCCCGCAGTCGCTGCCCGACGGCGACAGGAAGCGCTCGGCCTCGCGCAGGTCGGTCGTGAAGATGCACGACGACAGGCCCTGCGCGACGCCGTTGTGGAGCGCGATCGCCTCGTCGAGCTCGCGGTAGCCGAGCACGTAGAGGATCGGGGCGAACGTCTCGTCGCGCACGATGGCGGTCTGCGCCGGCATGCGCACGATCGCGGGTGTGACGTACGCGCCGTCGGCGCAGGCGACCACCTCGATCCGCCCGCCGCCGTGGACCTCGCCGCCGTCCCCCCGCGCGCGCGCGAGCGCCGCGTCCATCGCGCCGCGCGCCGCTTGATCGATCAGCGGCCCGACGAGCGTCGACGCGGCGCGCGGATCGCCGATGCGCAGCTGCCCGTACGCGCGCTGCACGCGCGCGAGGAGCTCGTCCCGGATCGACGCGTGGACGATCAGCCGACGAAGCGTGGTGCAGCGCTGGCCGCACGTGCCGACCGCGGAGAACAGGATCGCGCGGGTCGCGAGCTCGAGGTCAGCCGACGGCGCGACGATCATCGCGTTGTTGCCGCCGAGCTCGAGGAGGACGCGCCCGAACCGCGCGGCGACGCGCGGCGCGATCGCGCGGCCCATGCGCGTGGAGCCCGTCCCGCTCACCAGCGCGACCCGCGGATCGTCGAC
>JAPLLF010001300.1 GCA_026387715.1 Pseudomonadota bacterium | reverse complement strand
ACGCCCATGACGAGCACCCTCACCCGCTCAGCCGAGGGCGTCGGTCACGCTGGTTCGGGACCGAGCGGCGGCAGCGGCAGGATCGGGCGCTTGCGCGCCTCGACCTCCGAGGCGTCCGCGGCGACGGCCGCAGCGTCGTTGCGCTTCTTGGCGGCCGCCGAGATCGGGCGATCGATCTTGGCGCCACGCAACAACGTGTCGATGTCATCGGCGTCGATCGTCTCGAACTCGAGGAGCGCTTCGGCGATCGCCTCGAGCTCCTTGCGGTGGTCGGTGAGGATCGACGTGGCGCGATCGTACTGCTTGGTCACGATGCTGCGGATCTCCGCATCGATGCCCTTCGCGGTCTCCTCGCTGTGGCGATCGTTGCTGCCGATGTCACGACCGAGGAAGACTTCCTGCTTGCCCGCGGAGAAGTTGAGCGGGCCGAACAGCTCGCTCATGCCCCACTCGGTGACCATCGACCGGGCGAGATCCGTCGCGCGCTCGATGTCGTTGCCGGCGCCGGTCGTCTTCTGCTTGAACACGATCTCCTCGGCGACCCGCCCCCCCATGAGGATGGCGATCTGGTTCTCGGCGAACTCGCGCGTCATGCTGAGCCGGTCTTCCGGTGGCAGCTGCTGGGTGACGCCGAGCGCGCGGCCGCGCGGGATGATCGTGACCTTGTGCACCGGGTCGGCCTCTTCGCCGACGAACCGGGTGACCAGGGCGTGGCCGGCCTCGTGGACGGCCGTCGTGCGCTTCTCCTTGTCGGAGATGAACATCGAGCGACGCTCGGCGCCCATGAGGACCTTGTCCTTGGCGTCCTCGAAGTCGATCATCTCGACCTTGTCCTTGTCGCGGCGGGCGGCGATCAGCGCCGCCTCGTTCACGAGGAACTCGAGATCCGCGCCCGAGAAGCCCGGCGTGCCACGCGCGAGGATGTCGATGTCGACGCTCGCGGCGAGCGGGACCTTGCGCGTGTGGACGGCGAGGATGCCGGCGCGGCCACGGAGGTCCGGGCGCGGCACGACGATGCGGCGGTCGAAGCGGCCCGGACGCAGGAGCGCCGGATCGAGCACGTCGGGGCGGTTGGTCGCGGCGATGATGATGACGCCATCGTTGCTCTCGAAGCCGTCCATCTCGACGAGGAGCTGATTCAACGTCTGCTCGCGCTCGTCGTGACCGCCGCCCAGCCCGGCGCCACGATGGCGACCGACGGCGTCGATCTCGTCGATGAAGATGATGCACGGCGCGTTCTTCTTGCCCTGCTCGAACAGGTCGCGGACGCGCGAGGCGCCGACCCCGACGAACATCTCGACGAAGTCCGAACCCGAGATCGAGAAGAACGGCACGCCGGCTTCGCCGGCGATCGCGCGCGCGAGCAACGTCTTGCCGGTACCCGGCGAGCCCATCATGAGCACGCCCTTGGGGATCCGACCGCCGAGGCGGGTGAACTTCTTGGGGTCCTTGAGGAAGGCGATGATCTCCTCGACCTCGTCCTTGGCCTCCTCGATGCCGGCGACGTCCTTGAACGTCACGCGGTTCTGGTGATCCGAGAGGAGCTTCGCCTTGGACTTGCCGAACGACATCGCCTTGCCACCGCCGGACTGCAGCTGACGCATGAACAGGAAGAAGATGCCGATCAGGACCAGCATCGGCACCCACCAGACGAGCACCTGCGGCCAGATGCTCGACTCGTCCTTGGCCTTGACGCTGTACTGGATGTTCGCGTCGTTGATCTGCTCGGTGATCTTGCCGGGGAACTCGGCGAACACGACCGACTTCTTGTTCGGCGACTGGGCCTTGTACGTGATCACGTAGCGCGCGTCGTCATGCCCGCGCGGCTCGGCCACGATCTTCTCGATCTTCGCAGCTTCCTCCGGCTTGGAGAGCTGCTGCCGGAACGTCATGACGTCGAGCTCGGTGTCCTTGCTCGAGGAGTCCGTGAACATCGAGTAGATGCTCACGAACATGAGGATCAGGATCGCCCAGATCAGGATGGTCTTGTGTGATTGTCGCAAAATCGATCCGTTCGGTCGGTCCTAGAGTGACCTGACGCTGGGTGCTAGCATGCGGCCAACATCCGCGGTTGCAAAGGCACTTTTCGCCCTATTGTCCCACCCATTCAGCGGGGTTGGCTGGGGAGAGGTGCTCGACCCAGACGATCGAGTCATCGGCCGTGCGGACCATGACAACCGCCCGTGCGCGGAGGTTCCGCGGAACCTTGGCATCGGTGAACAGGTCCGAGAGCTTGCGCGAGCGGCCGTGCAACCGAGCCAGCCTCATGCGGTCGCCAGGGCGCCAGGTTCGCAAATAGTGCCCGGCGGGGGCAATGATCGGGGGGACCCCGGTGGGCGCAGGGGAGATCGGCATCACGGCGATATGGAGCGTGTCGTAGGTACGGATCACGCGTGCCCCCGGGAGGTCGATCGCGACCTCCCCGTGCGCTGGCGCACACACCAGGTGGTCCAGCGCCTCGAGGTGCGTGGCGCCGAAGTCGATGGCCGCACGATCGAGCGCGATCGCCAGCGCGCGCTTGCGGATCGCGGCCGGCTGCGCCGCGAGCACCTGGCACCGGGTCTCGGTCGCCAGCGGGGCGGCGACCGCGTCGATCGCGTCGACCCACTCGGCCGTCGCGGCGGCGAGCCTCGCCACGTAGGCGTCGATCATCGCGCGGTCTACCGCGAGCAGCGGGCGGACGATGCGCCCGCGCCGTGGCGGCATCGCCGCGAGCCCCGCGGGGCCGGTGCCGCGCAGCAGCCGGAGCACGACGGTCTCGGCCTGATCGCGGGCGGTGTGGCCGACGAGGATGGCGACGAGGCCGAGTTCGTCCGCGACCGCCTCGAGGGCCGCGTAGCGCGCGTCGCGCGCGGCCGCCTCGAGGGACGCCCGCGGCGTGACGACGACGGCGCGGACGATCGCGCCGGCCCCCTGCCCGCGCGCCCACGCGGCGACGCGCGCGCACGCGGCCACGCTCGTCGGGACCAGCCCGTGATCGATCGTGATCGCGACGACGTTGGCGGCGCCCGCACCCGCGATCGCCGCGTCGAGCAGGGTCATCGAATCGGCGCCGCCCGAGCACGCGACGCCGACGACCCCCGCGCCGATCGCCCGGATGGATCGCCGAACGGCCGCACGGACGACCGACACCGCATCGCCAGGCGTGCTAGGCATGGCCACCTGTTTACCCCATGACCGACGCCGATCCGCCGCCCAGCATCCCTCTCGCACGCCTTCGCGCCCAGCTCGTCGCGCCGCG
>JAPLLF010000974.1 GCA_026387715.1 Pseudomonadota bacterium | reverse complement strand
GTCGCGCGACGATCTCGATCGCAAGCTCGCCGCGGCCGAGGTCGCGCTCGCCGCGGGCGACGTCGGGCTCGCGCTCGAGTATGCGCGGGACACCGCGGTGCTCGCGGAGCGCGCCCATCGCACGATCGAGCTCGCGCAGGCGCTCGTGATCGTCGCGCGGCTCGAGCTCGCGCGCGGCGATCGCGGCACGGCGCGCGCGGCGGCCACGCGCGCTGCCCGCGAGGCCGCCACGGCGGGCCTCGTGCGCGCGCGGATCCACGCGCTCCTCGCGCTGTCGGCGCTCGCGCGCGACGACGACGATCCGGCGTCGGCCGTGTCGTACGCCCGCGACGCGTCGGAGCTCGCGGCGGTGGCGGGCCTCCCCGTCGAGCGGCTCGTCGCGCACGCGGCGCTCGACGCGATCTCGGGCCACGAGGCCGTCGCGGATCCGACCGCTCCGAGCGCGGCGACGCTGTCGCCGATGGCGATCGAGGCCGCGGCGCGGCTGCTCACCGATCTCGGGTTGACGGCGCAGCGACCGTTCCGCGTGATCGACGCCGATGGCGTGCCGAGCGACGTGTCGGACGCCAACCCCGAGATCCTGCGGCTCGCGGCGCGCGCGCTGGCGGTCGACGGGGTGCGCGAGGTCATCTGGCGACACGGCGTCGAGCTCGCGGATCTCCGTCGACGTTCGCTGCTCAAGCGGCTGCTGTTCCTGTTCGCGAACGCACCCGGCAAGGTGTACTCCAAGGAGGCGATCGTCCAGGCGGTGTGGAACGTCGAGTACCATCCCCTCCGGCACGACGCGGCGCTGTTCACGAACATCATGCGCATCCGCCGGCTGCTGGGCGAGGACGGCTCGGAGATCATCCGCGTGACGGAGGACGGCTATCGCTTCGTGCCGCCGCGTGACTTCTTGTTCGTGATTCCTCGCTGACACCAGCGGTACACTCGGCGCGATGCGCGTCCTCTCGTCAGGTCTGGTGGGTTCGGTGGGGCTTCTGGGCTTGCTCACCTTCGGGTGTGGTGACGGTGGTGGCCCCGGGCCGAAGGACCCGGCGCCGCTGCCCTCACCGTCGTGCGCGGCCGACGGCGGCACCGCCACCGTCGCCGCGCCGACCCTCGCGATCACGCTCAAGGATCGCTTCGAGGAGGGCTGGCTCGGCTCGCCGGCCGTCGTCGATCTCGACGGCGACGGCACGCTCGAGATCGTCGTGCCCCGCGACGATCAGCTGATCGCGTGGCACGCCGATGGTCAGGTCGCCTGGCGCGCCGCCGCGCCGGGGCGGATCTGGTCGTCGCCCGTGGTCGTCGACCTGACCGCCGCGCCCGGCCTCGAGGTCGCCATCGCGTCGCGCGATCAGATCCTCGCGTTCGACGCGACCGGCGCGCTGCTGCCCGGCTTTCCGTTCACGTTCCGCGACGAGCTCCGCGCGCTCGCCGCCGGCGACCTCGATGGCGACGGCAAGTTCGAGCTCGTCGCGGTCAGCACCACGCGGCTCGAGGCGAACGGCCAGCGCGACGTGATCAGCGCCGTGCGCGGCGATGGCACGCTCGTCTCCGGCTTCCCGCCGAACACGACCGGCGCGGCCGGGTGCGATGCCGCCTGCTACGTGACCGGCGGGTTCGATCAGACCCTCGCGCTCGGCGACGTCGACTACGACGGCATCGTCGACGTCTTCGTCCCGCAGGACAACGCGTACATGTCGCTGCACGCCGGCACCGGCCGCGCGTTCGACGCCGCGGCGATCTTCCGCGATCGCACGAAGTTCTCCGGTATCCGCTGGATGCTCGACTATGGGCTCGCGCAGCAGGGCTTCGCCAACGACGAGGCCGTCGACGAGCAGGCGCACTTCACGAACTCGGCCCCCGCGATCGCCGACCTCGATGGCGACGGCAAGGCCGAGCTCGTCGTGCTCGGCTCGGTGCAGAACGCGTCGCAGGCCGATCGGCTCCGGGGCGTGACCCTGTTCGTCGCGAACCACGACGGCACGCGCCCGGCCGCGTGGGTGCAACCTCCACGCTTCCCGACCTACCTGTCCGGACTCTGGGACTACGGCGACAACCTCGTCGCGATCACCAACCAGGTCGCGATCGCGGACCTCGATCCGGCGCATCCCGGACTCGAGATCGTGTTCGCCGGGTTCGATGGCGCGATCCACGCGGTCGATGCCCAGGCGATGCCGCTGTGGTCGACGCCGTACACGACGAGCGCGACGGTCGGCACGACGGGCGTCGCGATCGCGGATCTGTCCGGCGACGGCTCGCCCGAGATCGTGTTCGCGACCTACGGCAGCGAGGGCGACCTCGTCGTGCTCGACGCCGCCGGCAACCTCCTGCACCGCGTCCCGCTCGGTGGCCGCGGCGCGATGAGCGTGCCGACGATCGCGGACGTCGATGGCGACGGCGACCTCGACATCGTCGTGTCGCTCAAGGATGCGGTCGATCAGACGCGGTCGGTCCTCGTGTTCGAGGTGCCCGGCTCGTCGACGAAGTGCCTGCCCTGGGCGACCGGGCGCGGCAACCTCCGCCGCGACGGCTACGTCCCGCCGATCAATTGAGCAGCCGCGCCGCCGTCGATCCGTGCGGATCGGTCGCGGGATCGTCCGCGAGCGGATCGATCCCGTCGAGCCGCGTGGCCGGTGGCGGCACGACCAGCGCCCCACCAGCCGGTGACGAAGCCAGGGTGATCGCCGCGAGCCGCGCGGCGACCTCCGCCTGCGCGCGTTGCTCCTCGCGATCGCGGCGCCGCTCCTCGACATCCCACAGCGCGATGCGTGCGCGGTTCTGCTTCCGGCGTCGGCGCCACGCGAGCATGAGGATGAGCGCCACGAGCACCCAGGCCGCCAGGCCCATGAGGCCGATCGGCGCGAGCAGGTAGCGCGACGACAGGTTCGCGCGCCACTCCTCGAACAGCAGCTTCATCGGCTTGCCGAACGCCTTCATCGCCGCCTGATCGATCGTCTTGCCCTTGCCCAGGTCGGCGAGGAAGCGACGGAACGGCCAGCGATCGCCGTCGTCGTCGGTGTCCTCCCAGTGGCCGCGCCGCGACAGGTAGCCGACGAAGTCGTAGCTCTGCGCGTACGCCCGATGCGCCGGCGACTCCTCCGCGGGGAAGCTGCGATCGAGCTCGTCGAGCGACACGATGCCGCCGAGCCACGCCATGCCGGCGAGCGTCTCGCTGCGCTCGAACGAGAACTCGGCCGAGTGCTGGTAGGCGAACCCTTCGTGCAGCCAGTGCGGCGCCTTGTCGCCGATCGCCGCGCCGAGCGCGAGGTGGGCCAGCTCGTGGCGCAGCGTGTTGACCGGGTCGACGTAGGTCCCGCCGCGTCGCATCGCGACGGAGATGATCCCGAGATCGGGATAGGCGACGCCGATCGCCCACGGCGGTGCGCCGCGGCCTTGCGGGGCGACGCGGGGCAGGTCGCTCGAGTCGCGGACGAGGTGCACCTCGATCGCCCCTGGCCGCGGCAGGCCATCGATCAGGTCCGCCGAGATCTCGTCGAGCGCGAGCTGCGCCTTGCTGGCGAGGTCCTGCGCGGTGTCCTCGAGGCCAGGCTCGCCGATCACGGTGACCGACCCCGCGTGGGCGGTGGCGCCGACGAGGTTGGCGGGCAGGGCCTCGCGCGGTTGCCGCGGCACGTCGTCGCTGGTGGCGTGCATGACCGACGGCGGGCCGAACGGGCCCGCGACCGCCGTGCCGAACAGCGACGCGATCGAGACGAGCAGCGCGACGAGGAGCACGAGCCCGCGCCTCATGGCCACACCCGGGCGGCGGGCTGCGAGGGAAAGTGAAGCTCGACGTGCTGCACGTCGGCGGCGGAGTCGTGGAGGTACACGACGAGCGCCGCGCCCGCGATCGCGCCAGCGATCGACGCATAGACCCACCATGGTGTTGGCTCTTTCTCGTTGCGGTCGCGCAGCGCGCGGGTGGTCTCGACGAGCAGCGGGCGATCGGGATCGGGCGCGTGATCGGTCCACGCGTGGACGCGATCGACGACGAGCTGGAGGATGCGGGGGACCTCGTCGAGCCGCCCGACGCCATCTCCGGCGCCGAGCCGGTACGGCAGCTCCACGCGCCCGGGTTGCCCCCACGCCTCGGCGGTGTCGCCGTAGCGCACGATGGCGACGCGCGCGCGCACCTGGGTCAGCACCCACGCGAGCTCGGTCGGCGACGGGACCTTGCCCTGCCAGCCGGCGATCCGGTCGGCGAGCGCGCTCCAGGCGCCTCGCGCGTCGGGCGTGTCGACGACGAGGGGCACCTGCGGACCGGCGGTGATCGTCACGTCGCGCGCGCGCGCCTGACCGCCGATCACGTCGACGTCGGGGTACTTGTCGAGCAGGTCCGTCGGCACGTCCGGTGAGCCACCGACGGCGCGCAGCCGGCCCGCGGCGAACATCGCGGCGTCGGTGTCGGCGTGGCGATCGGCGCACAGCAACACGAAGGCCCACGCGCGTGACAGCTCGGGGGTCGCGAGGCCGGCGGCCTGTCGCCCGGCGGCGATCGCGATGGCGCGGCGCGCCGAGCTGGTCGCCTGCGCGCAGTCGAGCGAGCCAAACGCGGTCCGGGTCGCCTCCATCGCGGCGGCCAGGGTGGTCACGTCGCGATCGGCGTGGTTGCCTGCGAGCGCGTCCTCGACGCCGTCACCGGCGATGGGCACGAGCCCGGCGGCGCTGATCGCGGCGGCGATCCGCTGGCGGGTGGCGATCGCCCCATCGGTGGCGGGGCCGAGGTCGATCACCGCGACGCGTTCGTGGAGCTCGTCGGCGAGCTCCTCGGCGGACGAGGCGGTGGCCGCGGTGCACGTCGCTACGACGACAAGAGCTTGAAGTACTCGTTGAGGGCCCATACGTCACGAGCTCGCAGACCGTCGAATTGTAGCCCGACCGCCTTGGCATCGGACCACCGAACCGTGGCGCCGACGTCGATCACGTCGTCGTGGCGCGGCACGTGGAAGGCGATCTGCACGTGCGCGCCCATGGCGTACTTCACGTTGGCCTCCAGCAGCGCGCCCCCGAGCGACAGGTTGGTCATGGTGCACTCGCGCACCGCACCGTCGAGGGTGATCTTGCAGGGCAGCGAGACGGTGTGTCGGGTCGATGAGCGACGATTGTCGGCGGCGGCCACGTCTCATCTTAATCGGATGAGCCGTGAAATCATCGGGCGCCGGTCGGAGATGCAGGAGATGCACGACGAAATCATGGGGTCGCGATCTGCGAAACACACCTAGACGATCGTGTTGGGAGCCCAGCCCCCAAGTGCTCCGTGTTTACTGCAGCTTGATGTCGATGTAGGCCTTCTTGCGAAGGTCATCGATCCAGACCTGGGTCTGCTTCTCCATCTCGCGACGCTTGATGTCCCGCTGGAGTTGCTCCTTCATCTCCGCGAAGGGCTTGAGCTCGGACTTCTTGAGCTCGGTGACGTTGAACACCTCGAGCCCCTGGCCGCTGCTGACCGGGCCGCGCACGTCACCCTTCTCCATCGAGAACACGATCGGCTCCCAGTCGGCGTTGATGCTGCCGCGCTGGAACCAGCCGAGCTCGCCGCCGG
>JAPLLF010001152.1 GCA_026387715.1 Pseudomonadota bacterium | reverse complement strand
AGGATCAGGAAGCCCTTGTCGGCGTTGGTGATGTTGATGACCGCGTCCATCAGCGCGTCGAGCAACTCGCCGAGATCGCGCTGGTGGATCAGCCGCTCGGAGAACTCGTAGAGCTTCTGGTACGCGTCGACCTCCGCGACGGTCTCGGCCGCCTCCTCCTCGATCGGCGCGGCCTCCTCGATCAGCGCGAACCGCAGCTCGCACGAGCCGATCACCAGCTTGTCGTCGTGGCTGAGCTTGTGCTTGCCGCGCTTCTTGCCGTTGACGACGAACTCGGCGCGCTTGGGCGCGAGCACCGTGTACATCTGGCCGTCGAAGTGGACCGCGAAGCCGTCGGGGACGAGCGGGTCGGGGAGCACGACGTCGTTGTCCCGGCTCGAGCCGATCGACGTGATCTTCTTGAACAGGTTGTAGACGATGGGCGCTTGGCCCTGTGCGGTGAGGCGTAACGACGGCATGCTAGTTCTCCCAGCTCAGCCCGATGCCCACGCCGGACGGCGTGATCATCGGACCGATCCGCAACGAGGTCTGCGGGGTCTTCTTCTTCGTGGACTCGAGCAGCTTGCGCTGCTCGGGCGTGAGCAGCGTCTCGTCGAACTCGCCCCGGACCCGCGGCTGGTAGTTGAGCAGGGCATCGATCACGCCCCAGCCGTACAGCCCGATGAACGCCGCGCCGGTCACGATCTCGTCGATCTGCAGGCGCCGCACCGTCGGCCCATCGGCGAGCGGGACGTGGCTGTTGTTGAGGCCGTAGGTATTGACGAGGTAGGCGTAGATGCCGACCGAGGTCACGAGCGTGGCGGCCTGGCCCGACGCGAACAGGATGCCGCGCACGGGCCTCTTGTTCTGGAACTGTCCGGCCCCGAACGGCACGAAGTTACGCGACCACGGGTGATCCTCGTACAGGACGATCGTCTTCTTGAGGTTCTCGATCTGATCGAGCTGCTCCTGGCGCAGGCGCGCCTCGTCGAGCCGCTTGTTGGACTCGAGCAGCTCGGCGCGGACCGCCTCGAAGACCCGGATGGTCGCCTCGGAGTAGTAGCCGCCTTCGACGAGCCGGCGCTCGGGCTGGAGCTGCAGCGCGCTCTTGAACTCGGCCTTGGCCTCGTCGGTGCGGCCGAGTTCGACCAGGCACGCAGCGCCCATGACGTACGCCTCGACGAGATCGTCGGTGCGGCCGAGCTTGGGCTGCGGGTAGATCAGATCGGCCAGGATGCGCCGCGCGACCGCGAACTCCTTGGCCTTGAACGCGGTGCGCCCGTCGTTGAGGTCCTGCGTCGGCGTGGCGGACGCCGTCGCGCTGATCGTCACCACGGCAGCGATCAGCGTGAAACGCATGTCACCTTCGTGGACTTGCCGGCCGTCACGTCGACGTCCTGCGCCTGGGTCGCCACGCGATCGCCGATGAACGCGACCTTGACACGCTTCGTGTTGAACGTGCCGCTGCCGATCTCGATCGGGGGCTTCACGCCCATCGGGAACCGCGTGCCGTCGACGGTGAACGCGCTCACCCCGGGGAGCGCGCACTCGGCGACGATGTTCGCCATCGCCCACGCGAGCTGGATGTTCGCGCTCGCCTGGCCGGGCCTGATGCGCTCCTGCTGCGCGACGCAGCAGCCGCTCGTATCGCGGACCTCGATGTCGACCTCGTGGTCGAGCGACACGGTGAACGCGCCGCCGGCGATGTCGACCCACCCCCCGGTCCCGATGCGGTATTGCGACTTGCCGGTCTCCGGGGCGATCGCGATCCGGGTCTCGATCGCCAACATCGCGTCGGGTGAGGCAACCGCGTCGCGCGGCGCGGCATCGAACGCCCGCACGACGACCATGGGTGCGGCGTCGTCGACTCGCGGCGTCGCCGCGTCGAGCTCGATCGCGCCGGCGTCGGGGCTGAACGGCGGGTCGTGCTGGATCTGGGTGTCGGGGCCGATCGCCAGCGGGCTGCCAGCGTCGGGGGAGGGCGGGGCGTCGACGCGCATCGAGCCCGCGCGCAGGTGGATCGCGTAGGCGCCGGCTCCGATCGCCAGGGCCGCGAGGCCCCCGATCGCGATCTTGCGGACCCGCTGGCGGGCGTTGAGCCCGTCGAGGATCGCGAGGACCTTCTCGTTCTGCGGCTCGATCGTCAGCACGCGATCGAACACGTCGAGCGAGGCGGCGCGCTCGTCGGCGTCGAGCAGGCGGGTGCCCTCGCGCGTCAGCGCGTCGACGAGCCGCGTGGTCAGCGCCTGCTCGTAGGCGCCCGGGCTGTTGATGTAGCGGCCGAGCTCGCTGACCACCTTGTCGCTGACCAGCCCCGACTCCGCGAGGTACGCCTCGAGCGCGACGAGCATCTCGCCGATCGCCGGGAATCGATCCTCGGGCCGCGCAGCCATCGCGCGCAGGATGATCCGCCCGAGCCGGTTGCCGATCCGTGGGTTGACCTGCCGCGGGTCGACGAACTTGCACTCGGCGATGCGCTTGAGCACCTCGTGGGGGTTCTTGCCCTCGAACGGCAGCTTGCCGGCGCACAGCTGGTAGAGCACGATGCCGACGGCGAACACGTCGGTGCGGTAGTCGAGCGGGCGCCCCTCGACGTGCTCCGGCGCCATGTACGCGGGCGAGCCGAGCAGCTGGCCCGTGATGGTGAGCCGCTCGAGGTCGACCATGTGCGAGATCCCGAAGTCCATCAGCTTCACGACCCCGTCGGCGCGGATCATGATGTTCTCGGGCTTGATGTCGCGGTGGAGGATCTTCGCCGCGTGGGCGTGGACCAACGCGCGGCACACCTGGACGATCAGCATCGCGCCGATCTCGGGGAAGCCGATCGGGCGCTCGGTGATCAGCTGCTTGAGGGTCTGCCCCTGGATGAACTCGGTGACGATGTAGCTGACGCCCGGGACGCCGGGAGAGCCCTCGCGCGCCGCGAAGTCGAAGATCTCGAGGATGTTGTCGTGGCGGAGCTTCGCGACGGCCTGCGCCTCGCGCTCGAATCGATCCCGTGCCTCCTGGTAGTCGGACAGGTGGCCGTGGAGGATCTTCACGGCGACGACCCGCTTGAGCGAGCGATCGAGCCCGCGATAGACGATCGCCATCCCGCCCTGGCCGACTCGCTCCAGGAGCTCGTACTTGTCGAGGACTTCGCCAACCTGGATCAAGCGTTCGATACTTTCGCCATGACATAGATGTCACGGCCCACCCAGACGTTCATGAGACCCGCCGCCAGCCCATGAGGTTGTCTAACACCCCAAGTCTACGCCGCTTCTGGAGTGCTGGGCAATGACGCGGTCCGACGAGCTTGTCACAGGCACGGTCGACGCGAACGCGTCGACCGGGATGGGTGAGGGGGGATCGATCGGCCTCCCGAAACCGCATCCGCGCGTCATGGCGCCTTGACACTCGGGCTCCAATCCCCTAATGACTACGCCCATCCCAAAGGCACATAGCTCAGTGGGAGAGCATCACCTTGACACGGTGGGGGTCTGCGGTTCAATCCCGCATGTGCCTACGAACAAAAACAGCCGGTTGCACTCGATGCACCGGCTGTTTTCTTTTGTCCGCCACCACCTACGCCACCACCTGCGGCCGCGCCACCACGGTGTCGGACCGATTGAGTAGGCTTCGTGTGTCGGGGCTCGTCCTCGTCCTCGAACCGACCGCTGGCCAGCGGTGGGCGGCCTCCTGGGGCATCCCGTGGTTCGTGACCCTCTCTCGTCCAGGAGCGCACCAGGAGCGCCATGGCACGTCTCGAGCGGCACACGCACGCCCGTCAATCGACGGGACCCAAGGTCGAGGCGATCAGCGAAGCCGACCTACGCGCCCACCACGACCGCGCACGTGCCGCGTGGAGCGAATCGATCGAGCGGCGGCGGCTCCTGGCGACGTATGAGGCAGCCGGCATCCCGCGTGAGAGCGACGCCACTCTTTGCGCCATGTCGCCGATCGAGAAGTGGACCTACCTACCCACAAAGTCGCCGATCGACCACGGCGGCGGCTCGCGTGCCCCGCGCACGGACGAGCCCCTGTACGCGACTAAGGCCGAGTGGATGGCGTACGGCGCGGCCGACCCAACCAACGCGTCTGGCGATGCGTGGCTCGAGCTGTGGCTCTGGATCACGGCCTCGCTCGGCGTGAGTCGTGACCGCGCGCTCAAGGCGGCTGGCGTTCACCCGAAGACCTACGCGAAGCGCCGCGAGCGAAGCGGGGGAGAGGCCGCACGCGAGGCGGTGGGGCTCGAGAACGAGATCGCCGACGAGCGAAAAACTGTCGAGGGTCTTCGCGAGCAACGATCGATGCTGGACTACACCGCGCGATCCCGCGGCCGCGTGCTGATCCCGACGTGGAACCTCGACGACGCGTACAGGTTCGATCACGAGTTCGGCGACGATCACCGGCGTTCACTCGTCGTCGAACTAGAGCGGTGGCGTCGGGCGATCCGACGAGCCAACGGCGCCTTGTGGCGGACCCTTATCGCGTTGCGAGCCGAACGCATCGAGCTCACGTACGACCTGGCGCAACGCTGCAACGCACTGACATCAATGGGTGATCCGGAGGTCGGCGACATCGGCGTCTAGCTTGTCGGGCGACCACTTAGGCTGCTTTTGGCGAAGTGGCGCTCGTGAGCAAACCCAAAGCACTCGCTGCGGCCGTCTACGGATGGCCTCCCAACCTGCCGACCTCCACGGCGACCCTGTACACCGGGCGATCGCGGTGGACCCTCTACCGGGCGATCGCAACGGGTGAGCTAGCGGTGGCCGGTCGACGCGGCCGATCGCTGACGTTCCGCCGTGACGACCTCGATCGCTGGATGCTCGGCGACGGTGAGCCGCCGCGAACCGCCGCACCACCGGCACGCGCGCCGCGCGCCGTGGCACCTCCGGCTGACGTGCTCGAGCGGCTCGCCGCGATTCGTCGAGGTGGCCGTTGAACCCGGCAACGATCGTCGAGTACCTGCGGGCGATCCTCGACGCGACCGACGCACTCCCCGATCCCTCCGATCGCGAGCGGATCTACAGCGCGCTCGTCGGTGATCTGAGATCGCGTC
>JAPLLF010000197.1 GCA_026387715.1 Pseudomonadota bacterium | reverse complement strand
GATCTGATCCGGAGGGTCGACGACAACGATCGGCGAGCCTGGGGTCAACCTCTACGTACCTCTACGTTGGCCGTTCAAAGCGTCAAGGCTGGGGTCGACGGCAAACGCGTCAAGCTCAACGTCAACGTCCGTGCCTCCCTCCCCAACCCTTTGAACTACAGTTCTTGAGCCGTGACCCGCGCTTATCTCGTCTTCCTCATCTTCCTCCCCATCTTCCTCCCAATCCTCCTCCTCTCTGCGTGCTCGAAGTCCGAGCCGCCGGCGCCCGAGCTGACCTGCAAGATCGCCGTCTCGACGTCCGCGGCGATCGGCACGGTCGACGCCAAGATCGTCGACATGTCGATCCGCCAGTGCGAACTCGAGAAGTGGCAGCTCGCGCTCAAGCAGTGCATCCACGACGCGCCCGCCGGCGCGGAGCTCCAGACGGCCTGCTTCGCGAAGTTCGCCAAGCGCGGCCGCTGATCGCTACTCGATGCCGTACTTCTCGAGCTTGTAGTACAGCGCCGACGTCTTGATCCCGAGGATCCGCGCGGTCTCGGTCTTCACGCGCGTGGCCTTGGCGTAGGCCTTGAGGATGAGCTGGCGCTCGAGATCGTCGAGGATCTCGGGCAACGACAGCTCGCGCGGGATGTCGAGCCGATCGTCCTCGGCGCCGCCCTGCAGGAACTGGGGGAGGGCCGCCGGCTGGATCTCGTCGCCCTCGGCGAACACCAGCGCCTGCTCGATCGCGTTCTCGAGCTCGCGGACGTTGCCCGGCCAGTGGTACGCCATGATCCGGCCGAGCGCCGCGTCGCTCACCGCCCGGATCCGCGCGTTGGTCTTGGGCCCCAGCTTGGCGACGAAGTGCGCGCACAGCAGCGGGATGTCCTCGCGGCGCTCGCGCAGGGGCGGGAGCTTCACCGGGAGCACGTGCAGGCGGAAGTAGAGATCCTGGCGGAACCGCTGCGCCGCGACCTCGGCGTCGAGGTTCTTGTTGGTGGCCGACACGATGCGGACGTCGACCTTGATCGGCGCCTCGCCACCGACGCGCTCGAACTCCTGTTCCTGGACCGCGCGCAGGAGCTTCACCTGCATCGGCGGGGGCACGTCGCCGACCTCGTCGAGGAACAGCGTGCCGCCATCGGCGAGCTCGAAGCGCCCGAGCTTCTGCTTGATCGCGCCGGTGAACGCGCCCTTCTCGTGGCCGAACAGCTCGCTCTCGAGCAGCGTCTCGGTGAGCGCGCCGCAGTTCACCTTCACGAACGGACCGTTCGCGCGCTTGCTGAGGCGGTGGATCGCCCGCGCGATCAGCTCCTTGCCGGTGCCGCTCTCGCCGGCGATGAACACCGTCGTGTCGCTGTGCGCGACCTTCTCGACGGTGCGTCGGACCTGGGCCATCTTGTCGCCGGCGCCGACGAGCTCGGCGAACTTGTCGTCGGTCTCGGCGCGCAGGTAGTCGTTCATCGCGAGCGCCTTGTGGCGGCCGCGGCGCATGGCGCACAGCTCGAGCGCGCGCTCGACCTTGAGCTTGACGACCTCGGTCTGGATCGGCTTGGTGATGAAGTCATACGCGCCGAGCTTCATCGCCTCGACGGCGGTCTCGACCGTGCCGAAGCCGGTGATGATCATGATCGGCACGTCGGCGTCGAGCGCGCTGATCTGCTTGAGCACGTCGACGCCGGTGCCGCCCTCCATCTTGAGGTCGGTGATCACGAAGTCCACGCGCTTGCCCTGGGCGCCGGCGTCCTTGAACGCCGCGATCCCGGCGCTGCCGTTCGCGGCGATCACGATGGCGTGGCCGAGCTTCTTGACGGTGTGGGCAAGGCCCTCGCGGATCGTCTCGTTGTCGTCGATGATGAGGACCGTCGCCATCTTACCTCTGCGACGATACTACGCCGGAATCACCAGGCTGAACGTGGTCTCGCCGTCGGCGCTCGCGAGGTCGACGCGCCCACCGTGGTCGGCGGCGATCTCGCGGACGAACGCGAGGCCCAGGCCGGTGCCCTTCTCGCGCGTCGTGAAGAACGGCTCGAACAGCTTGCCGCTCGTCTCGGGTGAGATCTCCTTGCCGCGATTCCACACCTCGAAGTGCAGCTCGTGCTCGACGCGACGGGCGCGGAGCTTCACGGCCGCCGTGGTGTGTCCGGCCGCGCTCGCGGCCTGCACCGCGTTCTTCGCGAGGTTCAGGAGCGCCCGACGCAGCTGCCCGCGATCCGCGCGCGCCAGCTCGCCGGACGTCTCGGCCGCCACCGTCACCGCGTCGGTCGACGCGAGCTGCGCGACCTCGGCGAGCAGCTCGTCGCACTCGACGTCGCCGAGCTCGGGCTTGGGGCGGCGGGCGTACTCGAGGAAGTCGTTGACGACGCGCTCGAGGTAGTGCAGCTCGCGCTGGATCTTGTCGACGTGGCCGCGCCGCTCGTCGCCCTCCTCGATCTCGTCGCGCAGGATGCCCGCGAACAGGGTCATGCCGGCGAGGGGGTTCCGCACCTCGTGGGCGATGCCGGCCAGCATCTGCTGGGTCCGGAGATCGCGCTCGGCGAGCTGGCAGCGCATGTGCTCCATCGCCTCGGCGAGCACGCCGATCTCGTCGCGGCTGGTGACCGAGACCGGCTGGCCCAGATCGCCGCTGCCGATCCGCTCGGCGGCGGTGGCGAGCCGCCGCACGTTGCGGGTGAGGAAGAACGTCGCGATCATCACCGCGACGACGCTGACCGCGAGCAGGCCGACGCCCCACAGCAGGAGCCGGCCGCGCAGATCGGCGAGCCGATCGAAGTAGCTCGCGGGTGCCTGCGCGCCGATCGCGAGCACGATCTCCGGCTCGGTCTCGGACGCGCGCACCGGCGCGTAGCCGAGCTTGTAGGTGCGGTGGCGGGCGTCGTCGAACGTGACCGTCGAGACGGTGACGCCTTGCTCGAACACGCGCGCGAGCTCGGCGCGATCGAGGTCCGCGCGGAAGTCGTGGGTGCCGAGCTTGCCACCGGCGGTGTCGACCCGAAGATCGAGCTTCCTGTCGAGCACGAACAGGCGCGCGCCGGTCGCGGTCGCGACCGCCTCGACCTTCTTGAGCACGTTCTGATACGCACGCTCGGCCTCGTCGCCGGGCTCGAGCTCCACGAGGTACTTGCCGCGCACCTGGGTCGCGGCCGACGACGCGATCGCCTCGAGCCGGCGGCCGAGCTCGTCGTCGAGATCGTGGCGGGACACCTCGTAGGCCACGGCGGCGAACACCGCGAACAACGCGATCGTCGGCACGACTAGCGCGACGAGCAACTTGACGAGGATCGGCGCCCGGACCCGCACGCCCGCGAGGGTATCCCGAAACGACGAAAACCCTCGCAGCTGCGAGGGCTCTCGATCGTCTCGGTCGTCGGCAAAGCCGCGAAAGCGACTAGCGCTTGCTGAACTGGAAGCGAGCGCGTGCGGCCTTCTGACCGTACTTCTTGCGCTCCTTCTTGCGGGGGTCACGGGTGACGTACCCGGCCGCCTTGAGCTTCGGACGGAGGTCCGAGTCGATCTTCATCAAGGCGCGCGTGATGCCGTGGCGGATCGCGCCGGCCTGCGACGAGATGCCACCACCCTTGACGGTGATGATCGTGTTGTAGCTCGTGATGAGCCCGACCTCTTCGAACGCCTGGCGGATCACCATGCGAGCGGTGGGACGCGAGAAGTAATCCTCGTCGTCACGCTCGTTGATCGTGATCTTGCCGTCGCCGGCGGTGAGCCACACGCGGGCGATGGCGGTCTTGCGGCGGCCGGTTGCATACGTCTTCTGCATGGTCATGGCTTAGTTCCTGCCCTTGATCTCGAGGACACGAGGCTTCTGCGCGGCGTGCTCGTGCTCGCCAGTCTTGTAGATCTTCAGCTTCTTGAAGACGCGACGGCCCAGCGGACCCTTCGGCATCATGCCCCAGACCGCCTCGCGGATCGCACGCTCGGGATCCGTCTTGAGGACGTCCTTGGCGATGCGCGTGCGAATGCCGCCCGGGAAGAGCGTGTGGTGGCGGTACAGCTTCTTGTCCGGCTTGGTGCCGGTCAAGCGAACCGCGCCCGCGTTGAGCACGATCACGAAATCGCCCATGTCGCAGTTGGGCGTGAACGTGGGCTTGTGCTTGCCACGAAGAATGGCCGCGACGCGCGAGGCGAGACGTCCAAGGGTTTGGTTGGTGGCGTCGACCACGTACCACTCGCGTTGGTCCTCACCAGCTTCTTTGGTGAGCCACGAGGTGCGTTGCGTTTGCGTGTTGTTCATCGTGTGCTCGTTCGATCAGTCCGAAGGGGCGGATCGTTTATAGGGCCCTGGGGGTTATGTCAAGGTAGACGGGCCCCGGTCCAGTCCAGTAGCGTCGTCCGGTGGCAGCAATCGAGGTCTTTTTCGACCCCGTTTCTGGGCGGGTGACGGACATAGCACACGGTAGCCCGCTGGATCCATGGAAGATCCTCAGTGACGGGACGGGCGTCTCGATCCTCGGCAAGACAGATCGCTCGAAGGTGGGTTTGATCGGCTCTGGACGGTGGACGGGTAAGGGAATTGCGGATCGGTACGCCCCGGATGGCCAGATCGACGCGAGGACCTGGGGCAAGATCGAGCAAGCGCTCCGGACCAGGCACACGCCCACGCCGTCCACGTCCACGCCGTCCACGCCGTCCACGCCGTCCACACCGTCCACACCGTCCACACCGCCCACGGTGGCCGAACCGGCGGCCGTCACCGGCTATCACGAGCTGATCGTCGATCTCACCACCGGCGTGGTCGTGTTCCAGGCCCGGACCGCCTCCGATCGCCGGCCCGCCTCCGCGTTCGAGTGGATGATCGTCGTCGAGGACGAGCGCGTGCTGGTC
>JAPLLF010000502.1 GCA_026387715.1 Pseudomonadota bacterium | reverse complement strand
CGCGTCGTCGGCCTCGAAGTCGATCATCGGCCACTGCACGACGCCGAGCGCGGTCATCGCGCGCTCGGCCAGCTCGAACTGCGCGAACAGGTGCTCGGGCACGCCCTCGCCGGTCTTGTAGCCGGGGAACAGCTGGTTCCTGAACGACTCGATCACGTGGTCGAACGCGACGCCGACGTGCGTCGCGGTCCGCGTGCGCAGGAGGCGCGCGACGCCCGCCAGGATCACGCGGGTCGCGGCGACCTCGCGCCCGCGGTGCGTGTACGACGGGGCACCGAACCACCCGCGGAAGAGCTCGTAGGTCCCGTCGATCAGGTGAACGCGCACTGGCTCGGATCCCGCCTACTGGAAAGGGTTGGTCGAGTCCGGCGGGAGCACGTGGGTGCGCTGCTTGCCCTTGGCGGGGGTGGGTCGCGGGGTGGGCGCCTTCTCGAGCGGCGCCTCGGGGGTCGTCGCCTTCTCGAACACGCGCTGCGACATGTTCGTCGACGTGTTGTCGAGCGCGGTGTCGACCATCTTGGTGTAGACGCTCGCGGTGCTCGCGATGCCGTATCCCGAGTCGTCGACCGCGAAGTTCGACGCGGCGGGCGCGTCCGGGCTCGTTCTCCCAGCGATACACCACGAGGTTGTCGCCGCGCATCTTCGGCACGAGGTGGTACTCGATGGACACGTCGAACGCGGCGGGGGGCAGCTTCTCGCCGAGCTTCGTCTCGGGCTCGTAGATCGACAGCATGTTGTCCTTCACGAGGTTGTTGAGCGCCCCGATGAACTTCGCCTTCACCTCGCCCTCGCGCCGCGCGAGCGAGCTCTTGTCGAACGTCTTGCCGACCGGAACGATGCCGGACTTGTTGGTCGCGAGGATCGCGTCGACCTTGGCCAGCTCGTCGGGATCGGGTCCGATCACGGTGACCTTCGCGGTGACCTTCGAGCTCTTGCGGCTCTGGTCGAGCAGCGCCAGCAGGATCGGCTTGGCCCGCTCGGGGACGCGCTGCTCGAGATCGGCGCGCGCGATCACGTACATCCCGTCGATCTTCGCGTCGATCTCCTTCGTCCGATCGGTGCACTTCGGCTTCACGAGCTCGAGATCGGGCGGCGTCTTGGCCGACTCGATCTTCTTGTCGCACAGCTTCTTGTGCACCTCGGCCTCGTGGACGCCGCCGCGCCCCATGTACGCCTCGGGGGAGTAGTCGTAGTCGTAGTAGATGTTGCCGAACACCTTGTCGTCGGCGGCCTTGCCCATCGCGTAGCGCAGCGGGACGCCGATGGCGAGCGCGGCCACGAGGCCGATCGGCCAGCCGAGGTTGCCCCCGAGCGGCGTGGCGCCGGGCTGCTGCACGATGCTCGCGAACGGATCGACGGGCGCCTGCTGCTGCGCGTTGCGGACCTGCTGCTCGGCCCAGCGCGCGTGCGCCAGATCGCGGCACGGGAAGATGAACAGCTTGCCGGCGACGGTGACGAACAGGTTCGTGCTCGTGCCGCGGAGCTCGACCTTCTGGAGCTGCGCGAACGCGTAGACCTGGAGCGCCTTGCCGTCGGCGACCACGACGCTGCCGGGCAGCAGGTAGTTGCCGGTCCACGGCGCCTTCTTGAGGCGCCCGTTGCCGATGATCGCGTGCAGGTAGAACCCCAGGATCAGCGACAGGAAGATCGCCTCGAACACGAAGCCCGCGGGGTTCATGAACGGCGTCGACGAGAACGTGTTGTTGAGCCCGGCCCACTGGACGAGCAGGCCGATCAGGAAGATCGGCAGGATGATGCTGCCCCACAGGATCCCCTTGGAGCGTTGCGGTGGGAGCCGCGAGAACGAAGCTCCCAGCGCCCCCATCGCGTTGCCGCGGGTCTGGGGATCGAGGGTCGCGAGCTCGATGACGCGCGTGGCTGCCATCTGCAGATGCTACAACCGGCGCGGTGCGAGCCGTCGGAAAATTGGCCGCGATCGTCGCGATCGCCGCGACGTGCTTCACGTGTTCCCCCGCGCGAAAGCCGGTCATGCAGCTCAAGCCCACGCTCCCCTCACCGCTCGCGGCCGAAGCCGTCGCGGGCATCACCGATCCCACGCTGCGTCGCGCCGTCGGCGATCACTGGGAGTACCTGATGCGGTGGGCGCCGACCTACGCGACCACGCTCGGCGATCATCGGTACGTCGATCAGCGCGCGCCGCGCGATGCCGGGGCGATCGCCCGCGCGGCGGTCGAGCGCGACGCGATCCTCGGCGAGCTCGAGGCGATCGAGCCGGCCTCGCTCGGCGAGGTCGATCGGATCACCCATCGGCTGCTCCGCGATCGGCTCGCCGTCGATCGCGCGCTCGACGTCTGCTTCTTCCACGAGTGGAAGATCGATTCGGACAGCTCGAGCGCGTTCGGCGAGCTGACCTACCTCGTCGAGAGCCACACGGTGACGCGGCCCGAGGACGCGACCAATCTCGTCGCGCGGATGGGCCAGGGGGCCCGACAGATCGACGACACGATCGCCAACCTGACGTCGGGGCTCCGCCACGGTCGCGTCGCCGCGGCCGGCAAGGTCCACCGCGCGATCGCGCAGCTCGACACCGAGCTCGCCAGGCCGGTCGGGACGTGGTCGATGGCGACGCCCGCGTGGGCGGCGCAGCACCCGCACAGCGCGACGGAGCTGCGCCGCGTGGTCGCCGAGCAGATCCAGCCCGCGCTGATCCGATATCGCGACTTCCTGCGCACGCAGGTGTTGCCGCACGCGCGGTCCGAGCAGGAAGGGCTAGTCGGGCTGGTCGACGGCGCGGCGTGCTATCGCGCGACGATCCTCGAGCACGTCGGCCTGCCGATGACGCCCGAGGAGCTGCACGCGCTCGGCACGCGCGAGATCGCCCGCACCGATCGCGAGCTCGCCGAGCTCGGGAGCCGCGTGCTGCAGACCCCCGATCTCGCGTCGACCATCGCCAGGCTGCGCACCGATCGAGCGCTGTACTTCACCACGCGCGAGGAGATCCTCGCCGTCGCGCAGCGCTCGCTCGATCGCGCGAAGGCGGCGGTGCCGTCGGTGTTCTCCACGATCCCGAAGACCGACTGCGTGATGCGCGAGGTCCCGGCCTACGAGGCGCCGTACACGACGATCGCGTACTACCGGCAGCCGCACTACGACGGCAGCAAGCCGGGCGAGTACTTCGTCAACACGTACCAGCCCG
>JAPLLF010001220.1 GCA_026387715.1 Pseudomonadota bacterium | reverse complement strand
GGCCGGGTCCACGTCGGCGGGCGCGGCGTCGGCGGCCGACGGCGCCCGGCGGCGAACGACGTCGGTGATCAGGGCGCGCAGGGCGCGCAAGCGAGCGCTCATGAGTTCGAGATCCTTAGGTTCGGCGCGAACGTGCCGTAGACTGGCGACGGTGCACGGTACGCGTCGATCCGCCGCGCTCGCAAGGCTGCAAACCGGCGTCCTCCTCGCGAGCGTCGCGGGCGTCGCCTGCGGGGCCCACCCGACCGTGCCGGCCGGACCCGCGATCGCGATCTTCGGCGAGTCGACGCGCTACCGGCTCGGGGATCCGAACCCCGCCGCGACGCCGTGGTTCGACGGCGCCACGGTCTCGCTCGCGGCGGCACGCGGCGAGCGCCTCGGGATCCAGGTCGCCCATCGCGCGCCCGCGAGCCCGGTGTCGCTCGCGATCGAGGGCGCGACGATCACCGGGTTCACCGTCACGCTGCTGCCGGTGACGCGTCCGTCGACGTCGATGTACGGCGGCAGCCGCGGGGCCGGGCGCTACGCCGAGGGGCTCACCGTCGCCAGCGGGCCGGTCGCGAGCGATCCGGCGTACTTCGAGATCGTGTCGACGCCTGGCCATCACGTCGGCACGCTCACGGTCGGCGCGACGACCTACCCGGTCGCGCTCGACGTCGCCACGGTCGAGCTGCCGCCGATCGCGCCGGCGATCTGGGCCTACTACGATCCCCGCGAGCTCGGTGGCGCCGGCACGCCCGCCAATCCGGGATCGCCCGGGACCGACGACGCCACCTGCATCGCGCGGTTTCGCGACGTCGGCATCGCGCTGTCGCCGGATCTCGATCTCGCGAGCTGGCCCGCGCGGCGGGCGGCGCTCGCTGGCTTTCCGTACGTGCCGGTCACCGTCGGAGACGACCCGGCGACGATCGGCGCCCAGGTCGCCGCGTGGATCGCCGCGACGGCGGGTACCGGGCAGGTGCCGTTCGCGATCCCGATCGACGAGCCGCGCGATCACGAGGCGCGGCTGCGCGTGCGCCGGCTCGCCGATGCCGTGCGGCAGGCGGGCGGTGGCCCGACGACGTTCCTGTTCGCGGTCACCGACGCACCCCAGCCCGAGTACGGCGACGCGGTCGATCTGTACATCGCCGCCGGCGCCGCGCACCTCACGGGGGATCGCCACGCGCGATGGACCTACAACGGCACGCCACCCGCCGCCGGCAGCATGGTGCTCGACGCCGAGACGCCCGGCGCGCGCACGTGGGGGTGGATCATGTACCGCTACCAGATCCCCGTCTGGTACGTCTGGGACGCGCTGTACTGGCACGATCGGCACAACCGCAAGCGCCACGCGCTCGCGCTCCCCGGTCGCCCGCTCGCGCTCGACCGCGACGCGACGAGCTTCGACGACCTCGAGGATCACGGCAACCTCGACGGCGTGCTGGCGCTGCCCGGCTGCCAGCCGACGCTGCGCATGGCCGCGATCCGCCGCGGCCTCCAGGATCGCGCGCTCTTGACGCTCGCGGCGCGCTGCGACCCGCGGGCGGCCGACGGGATCGCGGCGGAGGTCGTGCCGCGCGCGCTCGGCGACGCCGCCGGCGCCCCGGCGTGGGCCGTCGACGAGGCGACGTGGGAGCGTGCCCGGCGCAAGCTGCTCGCGCTCGCCGGCTGTAAATGACCTATCATGGAGCCGTGCGCTGGCTCCCCGCGGCCCTCCTCGTCGCGTGCTACTCGGCGCGCCCGCAGGCCGGCATCACATGTGATCCGACGGCGCCGGCGTGCCCGTCGGGACAGGCGTGCCTGGCCTCCGACGGTGCGTTCGCGTGTCTCCCGCCCGACACCGTGACGGGCGACGCGGCGAGCGATGGCGACGCCTTGGCGATCGATGCGCCGTCGATCGACGCCTCGATCGACGCGCCGACGTGCACGGCGACGGGCCTCTCGTGCAATCAGCCGGGCGGGCAGGCGCTCGTCTCCACCTGCAACGGTGGGTGCTGGGTGGCGTGCAGGGAAAAGCTCTCCCGGCCGTCGGCCGCCGCGCGGTGCGCCGCGTGGGGTGGCGTGCTCGCGCCTGTCGAGGACGTCGTCCTCGACACGGCCTGCGTGGCGACCATATCGAGCGACACCCTGTGGTTCGGCGCGATCCAGGCACCGGACCAGCTGACGCTGATGGCTGGCTGGTCGTGGAACGCGACGACCCCGATCGCGTCGACCAACTGGACGTTCGGCGAGCCGAACGACCTCGACGGCATCGAGGACAACGAGGAGAACTGCGCGACGCTCAACTCCGGAGGCAGCGGGACGTGGGCGGATCGGCCGTGCTCCAACACGCACGCGTTCGTCTGCCGCCGCTAGGACCAGGCCACAACTAGGGCTTGCAGTAGCCCTTCATGTTGCACTTCATCGTCCCGTCGGCCCCGACGGGACACGTCGTACCGTCGCCGGCCGGGCACTTCTGCGAGCACACCGGGTGGCCGATCATGTCGAACGCGTCGGTGCACACGCCGCTGTCGCACTCGGCGGTGCTGGTGTCGGACACCGTCGTGCACGTGGCCCCGAAGGACCGATCCGCGGGTGGCGCCTCCTCCGCGCAGCTCGCGAGGAGCCCGAGCATCACGACGACGTGCTTGTGCATCCGTGAATCCTACTCCTGAACGAGCACGGTGCCGACGACGCGGTTGCTGCCGAGTTGATCGACCGCGCGCTTGAGGTCGCGCACCGTGGACCGGCGCGCGCGCAGCGCCAGGACGACGGCATCGGCGGCGTCGGACATCAGGTTCGCATCGGCCGAGCCGAGCACCGGCGGCCCGTCGACGACGATGTGATCGTAGCCCCCGAGGCGGAGCCGCTCCATCGCGATCGCGAATGCCGGCCCGTCGAGGAGCTGCGACTTCTCGATCCGCGGGTTGATCGCGCCGACGTGCAGCCACAGCGACGGGATCTCCACCAGGCTCCACGGCAACATCGGCTGCTGGCGATGCGCGGCGAGCTGCTCGGCGAAGCACCACGGCGGGATGAACTTGAACATGCTCGCGAGCTGCGGGCGACGC
Source organism: Pseudomonadota bacterium (assembly GCA_026387715.1). Taxonomy (GTDB): domain Bacteria; phylum Myxococcota_A; class Polyangia; order Haliangiales; family Haliangiaceae; genus JABFXX01. The sequence continues at coordinate 3,496 of JAPLLF010001220.1, read as the reverse complement.
ACGTGGGTCTCGACGAGCAGGACCTTCGCGCGCCCGCACTCGGCGAGCGCGAGCGCGAGGTTCGCGGCCGTCGTCGTCTTGCCGTCGCCCCCCATCGGGCTCGACACGACGATGCACTGCGGGCGGCCGATCTCGAGCAGGTGATGGCGCAGGACGCGAAACGCCGCGCTGCGCTCGGAGTCCGGGTCGATCACGAGCTCGAGCCGCGCGTCGGGCGGCTCGTCGGGGAGGTGGTGCTGGGTGAGCCCGATCTCGGGCGGTGGTCCGACCTGGACGTTCGGCATGCGTGGGTTCTGGACCGCCACGATCGCGGTCGCCTTGGTGTCGCGGGCATAGATCGCGCCGCCGGTGGGCGCGAGCGGGTTGTCGATCCGCGTCGCCATCAACAGCTCGCGCGCCTGCGACGGCGAGGCCTGCGATGGCGACATCGAGTGCGACGACGACGGCGCCATCGACCCGTCGTCGGGTCCGGACGACATCATCGGCTGGGTCAGCAGCGGCAGCGGGGTCCCGGGGCCGCGGACGCCCGGCGCGCCGGTCTGGCTGGAGGGCGAGCGGGGAGCGTCGCCGAAGCGGGTGGTCGGAGTTCGCTTGGTCACGACTTGCCTCTGCGCGTCGCCTTGCTGGCCTTGCGCTTCTGGTGCGGCGGGATGACGGCGAGGACGGCGAGGTTGATCGCGTCGATGTCGGTGCGGCGGTAGATGCGATCGTCGATCAGCGCGAGCCCGATGGCCAGCGCGAACCCGAGCCCGAGGAACAGCACCATGCCGGCCATCAGGTAGATCATCTTGCCGGTCCCCGTCGGGCGCATCGGCTTGAACGCGGGATCGATCACCGTGAGGCGGCCGCCGGCCTCGGCGGCCTTCTGGTTCGCGTCGAGCTGCGCGCGGAACACCGAGTCCGCGAGCGACTGGACGCGCTCGCGGGTCTCGAACTGCTGGCGGCGAAGATCCGCGTACTCGGTCTCGAGATCGACGACCGACTTCGTCGTGGTGTCGACCGCCGGCGTCGCCTTGCCGGCGTTGGCCTGGATCGCGTTGATCTGCGCCTCGAGCTGGACGAGCTGCTTCTTGAGGTTCTCGCGATCCTCGGCGGTCGCGGGCGCCATCATCATCTCCTGATCGGGCGGCACGCCGGCCTGCGCGTGCGCGAGCTTCTGGCGGGCGGTCGCGAGGTCGACCTTCAGCTTCTTCACCGTCGGGTGCTGGTCGGTGTACTTGCCGAGCGCGTCGTCGAGATCGCGCTGGGTCTGCGCGAGCTCGCGCTGGGCCTCACCGACCGCCTGCTCCGCGGCGAGCTTCTCCGCCGTGGGGGGCGCCGAGACGCGCACGGGCGGGGCGTCGGGCGACGCGTTGAGCCGCGCGAGGATGCGATCGCGCTGGCGATCGAGCGCGCTGAGCTGCGCGTTGCCCGGGGCGATCGGCTTCTTGTTCGCCGCGCGGAGCGAGGCGCCCTCGCTCTGGTTGTTGTTGTCGGGGATGAACTCGGAGTGCTTCGCGAGGAAGCCCGTGTACGTCTGCTCGGCCTTGCGGAGCTCGACGTCGGCCGCGTCCTTCTGCGTGATCGCGAAGGTCACCGTCGACTGCGCGAGCTCGTTGCGGAGCGACTCCTCCTGCGACTGGAGGTTCTTCGTCAGCTTGTCGGTGACCGCGCGCGCCCGCTCGGGATCGCCGTCGGCGTAGACGATGCGAAACGCGTTCGCGCCGCGGGCCTCGAACCGGATCGCGGTGCGCAGCCGCTCGAGCTGGAGGTCGAGATCGCCGGTCCGGATGAACTTGAGCTCCTTGTCCTCGAGCAGCGACACCAGCTGGGTGCGCGCCAGGAGGAGCTCGCGGAACCGATCGCCGATGTTGCGCTGCGTCGTGTCCTCGCGGTTCTGCAGCAGGCTCGACTTGATGCGCTCCTGGTAGAACAGCGTCGCGAACGACTGGAAGGACTTGGGGCGGCTGAGCGCGAACGCGAACGACAGGCCGACGCCGAGCACGGCGAACAGGCCGACCAGCCACCAGTACCGCAGGGCTTTGCGGGCGATATCCAGCAGCTGCTGGACGCGATCGCGAGGAGTTACCGGTGAGAGCGCCATCGCAGGAAGGATGGTACACGAGACCGTCGGGCGCCACGGGCCTCGAGCGACCCCACGTGGTCACCCTGGAAGCCCGGCACGTGGCCCAAAACGGGCAGGCCCAGCCGCTCGACGTCGTCGGTATCGTGGATGCGGGAGTCGAAGGCGCTGAGCAGGAACGCCACGACCATCAGCATCGCCATCCCGATGACGACGAGGATGAGGATCATCACGAACCCGCGCTGATGGCTGCTGACGTCGGGGCGCTGCTCGTCGACGACGTCGATCGACATGTCGAGCCCCGCGGCGGTCACGCGGTCGGCGATCGCATCCTCGGTCGACAGCGCGATGGTGAGCTCGTTGTTGTTCTTCTTCCGCTCCGCGACCAGGGACGCGACCTCCATCGCGAGCCCGGCGGCCTCGCCGACCTTGCCGGCGTCGCGCGCGCGGGCGTTCGCCTCGAGCTTCGCCTTGAGCAGCGTGGTGATCTGCGCCTGTCGCATGCCCAGGGCGTTCCGGATGGCGTCGACCTCGGCCTTGACCTCCCCGGCGACCTTGACGCGGTTCTGCGCCGCGGACGCGATGATGATCGAGGCGATCTCGCGCGCGAGCTCGAACGCGAGCTCGGGATCGCGATCCGTCACCGTGATGCCGATGCGCGCCGAGCCGAGGTCGTTCTCCTCGCCCTCGGCGAACTCGATGAACGAGTTCTTCCAGATCTTGATGTCGACCTGCTGCCACAGCTCGCCGAGCGCGAAGTCGTTCCCGAGCTGCTTGCGGAGCGGGTACATGTGGTGCCGCTCGATGAGCCCGAGCAGGTCCTTGGCGGGCAGCAGCACCGACAGCACGTACTCGCGGAGGTTGTCGACCGGCAGGCTCCGACGTCCCTTGCTGGCGAGCGACGCCTCGCTGACCACGAGCACGACCGCGCCGTCGTACATCTGCGGCTTGGTCACCAGCTTGTAGAAGACGCCGCCGGTGAGCAGGGCCGCGATGACGAGGATGCGGAGCGGCCGGTTCCGCGCGCGCCGGAGCACGCGCTGGAGCTCGATCCGGAGCCCGTGGCGGTTGGGCTCCTCGGACTCGTACCACGCGTCGTTATCGCCGGGCATGGGCGGTCCGCTGCGCGTGGCGCGTGATGGCGTCGCCCAGCACCGCGTGGAGCCGGGTCGCGCTCGCGGCCCAGCCGCCGCGCGCGCCGAGCGCGGCGGTCTCGGCGGGATCGTAGGGCGTGCGCAGCGCGGTCGCGACCGCCGCGGCGAGCGCCGCGGGATCGCGGGCCGGGACCAGCGTGCCGAGCTCGGGGCGGGTGAGCAGATCGGGGACTCCCCCGACGCGCGTGCCGACCACCCGGCGGCCGCTCGCGAGCGCCTCGAGGACGACGTTCGGGGTGCCCTCGGCGCGCGACGGCAGGACGAGCAGATCGGCGGCGGC
>JAPLLF010000083.1 GCA_026387715.1 Pseudomonadota bacterium | reverse complement strand
CGCCTTCGGATCGCAGACCGTGTCGCCGGTCGTCGCGTCCTTGAGCCCGGCCGCCGCGACGATCTCGCCAGCGCTGGCCTTGTCGAGGCGCTCGCGCTTGTTCGCGTGCACGCGGAACAGGCGCGCCACCTTCTCCTTCTTGCCCGTGCGGACGTTGAGGATCTCGGCGCCCGCCTCGAGCGTGCCCGAGAACACGCGAAGGAAGACCACCTTGCGACCCTCGTCCATCGCGATCTTGAACGCGAGCGCGGCGAACGGCTCGGTGTTCTTCGGCGCGCGCGTGACCTTCTCGGTCGTGTTCCGGGGATCGACGCCGACGACCGGCGGGACGTCCGCCGGCGACGGCAGGTACGCGATCACCGCATCGAGCAGCGGATGGATGCCCTTGTTGCGCAGCGCCGTGCCCGCGAGCACCGGGACCAGCTTCACGGCCATCGTCGCCTTGCGGATCGCCGCGTCGAGCTCCGCGGCGGTGAGCTCCTTGCCGTCGAGGTACGCGGCGGCGATGCCGTCGTCGAGATCCGCGATCGCCTGGATCATCTGATCCCGCGCGTCGGCCGCGGTCGCGACCAGCTCCGCCGGAATCTCCTCGACGTCCGGGGCCTCGGTGACCTCCCCGGAGAACATCAGCGCCTTCATGCGCACGAGATCGATGCAGCCGGAGAACCCGTCCTCGACGCCGATCGGGAGCTGGATCGCGACGGCGTTCGCGCCGAGCCGGTCGCGGATGTCGGCTATGACCGCGGGGAACGACGCTCCGACCCGGTCGAGCTTGTTGACGAACGCGAGGCGCGGCACCTTGAACTTGTCGGCCTGGTGCCAGACCGTCTCGGTCTGCGGCTGGACGCCGGCGACGCCGCAGAACACCACGACCGCGCCGTCGAGGACGCGCAAGCTGCGCTCGACCTCGATCGTGAAGTCGACGTGCCCCGGGGTGTCGATGAGGTGGATCTCGTGCTTCTTCCACTCGAACGTGGTCGCGGCCGCGGTGATCGTGATGCCACGCTCCCGCTCCTGCTCCATCCAGTCCATCTCGGTCTCACCGTCGTGGACCTCGCCGACCTTGTGGATCTTGCCGGCGTGGAACAGGAAGCGCTCCGACACCGTGGTCTTGCCGGCGTCGATATGCGCGACGACTCCGAGGTTGCGAACCATATCGATCTTCGCCATGGCGGGGCACGTATAGCGCGAAATGGCGAGCCCGGGGTACGCTGCGGCGATGCGCGCGGTGCTTGTGGGAGTGATCGTCTCGGCGCTCGCGACCTCCGTCGCCGCTCAGCCGAGCGGCGGCGGGCGGGCCAAGGAGCTCTACGTCGCGGCCGAGGCCGCGATGGCCGAGCAGCGCTTCGACGACGCGATCCGCGACTATGGCGCGGCCTACGAGCTCTCGAAGCAGCCGACCCTGTTCTACAAGATCGGCGCGGCCAACGAGAAGGCCGGCAAGTGCCCGACGGCGATCGCCTACTACCGGCGCTACCTCCGGGAGGGCAAGCCACCCGAAAAATTCGTCGCGCTCACGCGCGAGCGGATCACCGCGTGCGGCGGAGATCCCGACGAGACGACCGAGAAGGTGGCGCCGCCGCCACCGCCGCCGCCGCCACCGCCGCTGCCGCTGCCGAAGGTCGAGCTCACCACGCCCGCACCCTCGCCCGCCCCTGCGCCCGGGCTCGTCCACACGCGGCACGGCTCGCGTGGAGCGTGGCTGCTCGTCGGGGGCGCGATCACGTTCGCGACGATCGGCGCCGTGCTCGCGTACGCGGCCGACTCGTCGGAGGCCGACCTCAGCGACCTCTACACGGGGCTCGGAGGCCGGACGCCGACGTTCGACAACTTCACGCAGACCCGCTACGACGACCTCGTCGCGCAGGGCGAACGCTACCAGCACCTGTCGTGGGCCGCGTTCGGCGTCGCGGGCGTCTCCGCGATCGGCGCGGCCATCGTGTTCGCCGTCGGCCACGGCGAGACCATCGTGACGCCGACGGCGAGCGCGACGAGCGCCGGCGTGTCGACGACGTTTCGGTTCTAGCTCAGTTCAGCGGCAGCTTGCCCATGGCGGCGACGAACGCGGGGTCGTCCTTGCAGGCCTCCATCGTCGGCTGCCCCTTCTTGAACGACTCCATCACGCGGTCGGTCTGTGACTTCGCGAGCCACTCCTGCGCCGCGGCATCGGCGGTCGCGAACTGCTTGGCTTCCGCGTCGAGCGCCTTCATCGGCGGGAGCGCCGCGTCGACGACCGCCGTCGCCTTCTTGCAGTCCGTGCCGGCGGCGCCGAGGTCGGCCATGAACTTGTCGATCACGCTCATCGCGTGGTCCACGGTCGCGATCATCGCGGGCGTGACCGACGCCGGGCGTGGCCCGAGCATCTCCGCTGCGTTCTGGGCAGCAGCGTCGGAGCCCGAGCCGATCGCCGCGCTGCCGATCGCGGCGGCGTTGCTCCCTGCCGTCGCCGCCGTCGTATTGCTTCCCACCGCCGCCGAGCCACTGCCCGTGGTCGTCCCCGAGCCGGATCCCGATCCCGATCCCGATCCCGATGTGGTGACGGGCTCGGCCTTCTTGCACCCGACCGAGAGGAGACCGATGAACACGACCGCGGCGATGCGCTTCATCCGCGCAATCTAGACGATCACTATTGCTGCGGAAACAGCGCGAAGCCGTTCAGCGCCGCCATGAACGCGGCATCCTGCGCGCACGCCGTCGCGATGCCCTTGGTGCGATCGTACGCGGCGTTGATCTTGCCGACGTAGGTCGCCGCGAACCACGCCTTCACGGCGGGATCGCGATCGGTGTCTCCGAACTTCTGGGCCTCGTCGTACACGGCCTTGCGCTCCGACTCGAGCGCGCCGATCGCCGCCGTGCCTGCCTGGCAATCGAGCTTCGCCGCCTCGAGGCCGGTCGCGAGCTTGTCGAGGGTGGCGACCATGCGATCCGCCACCGCGACCAGGGCATCGGTGACGCCCGGGGGGCGGCTCGGCGTCGGCGTCGGCGTCGGCGTCGGCGTCGGCGCGGCGTTCGAGCACGCCGCGATCACGAGGATCAGGAGGCCACGCCTCACGTCGCCACCGCCAGCCTGGCCGACTCGGCGGCGCCGAGGAGCGCGATCTCACTCTCCACCCACCGCATGATGTCCTTGTCGCTGCACGACAGGTGGTGGGCCTTCATCACGGCCAGGAACGTCGCCTCGAACGTCTCGCAGTTCGCCGGCCGCTTCTCGCGCTCGTACGACATCGCGCCGAGCAGGATGGCGTCGAGCTCGTGCGGCAGCTCCGGGCGCAGGCTCGACGGGATCGGCAGGTGCGGCCAGTTCTCGATCCCCAGGTGCGCGAGCGCCGCGAGGTCGAGGTTCACGCCGTGGCCGGTGAGGATCTCGTAGGCGACCGCCGCGACCGCGTAGACATCGACGCGCACGTCGACGGCTTCGCCGATGCGCTGCTCCGGCGCCATCATCGACGGCGTGCCCTTGGTCTCCCCGGCGACGGTGTGGTGCACCTGGGTCGCGGCCTTCGCGATACCGAAATCGACGACCTTGACGGCGCCCTGCTTCGAGACGAGCACGTTCGCGCTCTTCACGTCGCGATGGATGATGCCGAGCTTGGTGTCGTCGGGCGCGATCGCCGTGTGCGCCGCGTGCAGCCCGTCGCAGATCCGGCACATGATGCCGAGCGCGACCTCGATCGGCACGGGCCGACCGCCGGCGCGCGCGCTCGCGAGCAGGCGTTCGAGATCGACGCCGTCGACGTAGTCCATCACGATCACGTAGTCGTCGCCGATCTTGCCGAGGTCGTGGATCTGCACGACGTTCGGGTGCTGGACGCGCGCGGCGAGCCGGGCCTCGTCGAGGAAGTGCGCCACCGCGCGCTCGTTGCGCGCGAGGTGGCTGTGCATGACCTTGAGCGCGACCTGCTTCTCGAAGCCGGCCTCGCCGCGCGCGTGCGCGAGGAACACGTCGGCCATGCCACCCGAGCCGAGGATCCGGATGATCTGCCAGCGCCCGATCTGCTGCCCCGCGAGGCTCCCCCCCGCGATCGAGAGCGCCGGCGAGGTGGCGCTCATGCCGGTCGGCAAGTAGCCCGGCGCGGGCGTCGCCGCCGTGCTCGCGCCCGGGTACCCCTCGGAGGTCATCGTCGGCGCGAGCGCCTGGCCGGTCGGGGCGAGTCCCGTCTTGCGTCGCCCGCTCAACAGGCCGACGACGACGAGGATCAGGCCCAGGCCTGCGCCACCCGCGCCGGCCCCGACGAGCGCCATCGACATGCTTGCCGCGACCTTCGGCACCGCGACGTCGTGATCACCGCCTTGCCATCGGCGAGCTCGACGTACGATCCCGGCTTGCCGGCGTGCGTGAGCGACGCGAGATCGGTGGTCGCCGGCAGCACGACCAGCGTCTGCGGTGCGCCTTCCTTGGGAGCCTGCGCGAGCTCGAGCACCTCGTTGGTGTCGGGCTTGAACGCGATCTCCTTGCCGATGCGCTCCATCGTGGTCGCCGCGTCGGTCCCGATCGAGCTGCGCAGCTCGCTGATCTCGGCCAGCGTCTTCGCCTTGCCCTCGACCTGCGCCTGCGCGGACTTGAGGTCCCCATCGAGCTGCGCGATCGCCGCGCCCATCGCCGCGCTGCCGGCGGGCGTCATCCCACCCGCCGCGGGTCGCGTGACCGCGTAGCCGACGGCGGCGGCGCCGCCGAGCCCGAGCACGAGGCCCAGCCCGACGAGCGCACCGCTAGCCACGCTTGCCTCCGAACTTGTCGGGCTGGTTGCCCGTCGGCGCGTCGCCGGTCACGCCCACGGTCACCGTGTTCGCGCCGGCCTTGATGGTGAGGTCCTGCGTGATCGGCGCCTTGCTGCGCTCGCTCCACGCCTTGAGCTTGTAGGTGCCGGGCGGCAGGTGCTTGAACGCGAAGTTCCCCTTGTCGTCGGTGACGACGTAGGCGGGCGCCGACACGACCGCGATGTACGCGCTCATGTTCGCGTGGAGGTTGCAGCCGATCCGCAGGATGCCCTCCTTCTCGAACCGGTACTCGCGCGCCTCGCCCATCTTGTAGAGCCCGAGGTCGAACGCGGACAGCGGCGAGCTCGAGAACACGTTGTGGAACACGCCATCGAAGTTGGGAAACGAGATCGTCGTCCCCACCGAGACCGCGACGAGGTGGGGGAGAAACTCGCGGTTGCGCTGCTCGAGCACGACGCGTTTGGGCGTGCGTGGCTTCCACTTGCCGTTCGCGGGCTCGAGCGTGATGAGCCCGAACGCGCCGCTGACCGCCTTGCTGTCGATCGTCATCGTGCCGGTGAGGCTGCCCTCGACCTTCGGCGGCGGGACCTTGGCCGCCTCGTCGTCCGCCTCGGAGTTGCCGACCGCCTTGGGCTGCGGCGGCGCCTTCTCGTCGACCTTCACGGGTGGGGTCGTGACGCGCGGCGGCGCGCCCTCGCGGAAGTTCGAGGCGATCGAGGCCAGGGCGTCGGGGCCGACGATGAGCTCGGCGAACGAGAACAGTTGCTCGGCGAGGTTCTTGTTACCGCCGTCGAGCGCGACCTGCGCCTTCTCGAGGTTCTGCGCGGCTTCCTTCAGAAGCGCGGCTCGCTCGGTGACCGGCGTGAGCTTGCCGGGCTTCGCCGGCGTCGTGGGCGCCGCCGCCGGCGTGGTCGTGGTCACGACGGTCGGTTGCGCCGACGGCCCCGCGCCCGCGCAGGCGGAGAGCAAGGACGCCGTCGAGGCGAGTGCGAGGTAGGTGAGGCAGCGGGCCACGGTCATATCGGCGCGTATTGTACGCGCCAACCTGCACACCGGACGGATTCGAAGGGAATTGTCCTTCTCGCGACGAATTCCACGCACCCCGCGTCTTTCTCGGGGGTCGTGGGTTGACCGATGCCTTCGGAGGACGCAAATAGGCGAGCATGTTCGGTTTGTTCGGATCCAAAGAGAAGACGCTCCAGAAGACCATCGACAAGGCGACCAACAAGCTGTCGCAGCAGGTCGACCGCATGGGGGCGCTCGAGTGGCTCCGCGACGAAGGGACCGAAGAGGCGCTGTTCGGGCTGTGCAAGCGGTTCGGGATCACGAGCATGAAGGGCGTCGAGGACGAGCAGGAGAAGCACTGGGTCGCCGACGTGCTGGTCAGCAAGAAGCAGCTGCCGCCGATCGTGCGCTACATGAAGACCAGCGATCACCTCGCGTTCCCGCTCCGCGTCGTCGAGAAGATCGCGGACCACGACAAGGTGCTGGAGATCGTCGACAGCCTGTTCGCGACCGAGCCGCCGGGCTACGTGCGCATGCCCGATCGCCGCATCGATCTGCTCCGCTGGTTCTCCGAATGGAAGGGCGGCACCGACGACGAGATCATCTCGCGGATCACGCCATACCTCGTCGACTTCGACGAGAACTCGCGATTCTCCGCGATCGAGGGGCTCCAGGGGCGCGATCCCGACAAGATCGCCGCGCCGCTGATCGACGCCCTGCTCCGCCCCGAGGAGGAGTCCGGGCGCATCAAGCGCACGATCGTCGAGGTGCTCGAGAAGTCGAAGTGCCCGCTCGGCGATCGCGCCCCGGTGGTCAGCGCGGCGCTCGCGGGACCGCTCGCGGACGACTACCGGGTCGACGGCGGCTCGCTCAAGAGGCGCTGACACGAATTCTTCACGCTCACCCCTCGCATTCGCAGCGGCGCGAGGGTACCCACGAAGGAATGTCGACCGCCGCCGAGATGCTCTCAGAAGTACCGCTGTTCGAGGGGTTCGACGACCGAGAGCGCGCCGTGCTCGCCGAGCGCGTCGACCTGATCGAACTCAAGGTCGGCGAGGTGCTGTTCGACTACGGCGATCCCGGCGACTACATGGTGATCGTCAAGTCCGGCGTCGTCGAGCTGACCGTCAAGACCAAGACCGGCGACAAGGTGTTCCTCGAGCGCGCCGAGGCCGGCGACTTCTTCGGCGAGATCTCGCTGCTCGACGCCGGGCCCCGCACGGCCGCGGCGACCGTCATGGAGGCCGGCGAGGCCATCATCGTCGACCGCGAGGACCTCGACGAGCTGGTCCGCATCAAGCCCAGCGCGGCGATGCACCTCCTCAAGGCGACCGGCAAGCGCCTGCGCGCGACGCAGACCATCCTGCGCAACACCGCCACGCGCAACGCGAACGAGGTCTCCGAGAGCAAGTCGGGCATCGTGCTGCGGGTCGCCGACTGGATCGCCGGGTTCTCCGGCAGCATCACGTTCCTCGTGATGCACGTCGTGCTGTTCGCGAGCTACCTCGGGTTCAACACGACGAGCCTCGCGTTCGACCCGTTCCCGTTCAACTTCCTCACGATGACCGTGTCGCTCGAGGCGATCATCCTGTCGACCCTGCTGCTGTTCAGCTCCACCCGCGAGGGCGCGCGCGAGAAGATCCGCGCCGACATCGAGTACGACGTGAACCTCAAGGCCGAGCTGCAGATCCAGCACCTCCACGAGAAGATGGACTCGCTCAAGACCCAGATGCTCGCCAAGCTCGACGCGATCAATCCATCCCACAAGTACGTGAACCCGCCGCCGCGTACGGAACCGCTGACGTAGCTGTGGTACACGAGCGACGATGCCTCGTCGCAAGGATCTCGAATCGATCCTCATCATCGGCTCGGGGCCGATCGTCATCGGTCAGGCGTGCGAGTTCGACTACTCGGGAACCCAGGCGTGCAAGGCGCTTCGCGAGGAGGGCATTCGCGTCGTCCTCCTGAACTCGAACCCGGCCACGATCATGACGGATCCCGAGCTCGCCGACGCGACCTACGTCGAGCCGCTCACGGTCGAGGTGCTCGACAAGATCCTCGAGAAGGAGCGGGTCTCCGCGATCCTGCCGACGCTCGGCGGCCAGACCGGCTTGAACCTCGCGGTCGCCGCCCACAAGGCGGGCATCCTCGAGAAGCACGGCGTCGAGCTGCTCGGCGCGACCGTCGCCACCATCGAGATGGCCGAGGATCGCGAGCTGTTCAAGCAGGCGATGGCGCGCATCGGCCTGGCCTGCCCGCGGAGCCAGCTGGTGTGCACCGTCGAGCAGGCGCGCGCCGCGGCGACCGACATCGGCTTCCCGATGATCCTGCGCCCGAGCTTCACGATGGGCGGCTCGGGCGGCGGCATCGCCTACAACCGCGGCGAGCTCGATCGGATGGTCCAGTTCGGCCTCGATCAGTCGCCCGTGCACTCGATCCTCGTCGAGGAGTCCGTCCTCGGCTGGAAGGAGTTCGAGCTCGAGGTCGTCCGCGATTCGAACGACAACGCCGTCATCGTGTGCTCGATCGAGAACCTCGATCCGATGGGCATCCACACCGGCGACTCGATCACCGTCGCGCCGGCGATGACGCTCACCGACAAGGAGTACCAGCGGATGCGCGACGCCTCGATCGCGGTGCTCCGCGAGGTCGGCGTCACGACGGGCGGCTCCAACGTGCAGTTCGCGCTCGATCCGAAGACCGGCCGCCTGCTGGTGATCGAGATGAACCCGCGCGTCAGCCGGTCGAGCGCGCTGGCGTCGAAGGCCACCGGCTTCCCGATCGCCAAGATCGCCGCGAAGCTCGCGATCGGCTACACGCTCGACGAGCTCGACAACGACATCACCAAGGTCACCCCGGCGAGCTTCGAGCCGACCATCGACTACGTCGTCGTCAAGTGGCCGCGCTTCGCGTTCGAGAAGTTCCCGTCGGCCAAGCCCGTGCTCGGCCCGCAGATGAAGTCGGTCGGCGAGGCGATGGCGATCGGCCGCACGTTCAGCGAGGCCCTCGGCAAGGCGATCCGCTCGCTCGAGACCGGCCGCGCCGGCTTCGATCTCGCCGTCGGCGACGACCTCGCGACGATCGAGCGCGCGATCTCCACGCTGCATCCCGAGCGGCTGTGGGCCGTCGCGCGCGGCTTCCAGCTCGGCCTCACCCTCGAGCGGGCGCACGAGCTGACCCGGATCGATCCGTGGTTCCTCCATCACGTACGCACGATCGCGCTCGCCGACGACGACCTCCGCGGCCGCGCGCCCGCCGACCTCGAGCTGCGCAAGTTCAAGCGGCTCGGCATCTCCGATCGCCGGATCGCCGCGCTCACCGGCTCGAGCGAGGCCGACGTCCGCGCCGCGCGTCACGCCCAGGGCGTGCGCCCGGTCTACAAGCGCGTCGACACGTGCGCCGCCGAGTACGAGTCGCAGACGCCCTACCTCTACTCGACCTACGAGACCGAGTGCGAGGCGCGGCCGACGACGGGCAAGCGCAAGGTCATGATCCTCGGCGGCGGCCCGAACCGGATCGGGCAAGGCATCGAGTTCGACTACTGCTGCGTGCACGCCGCGATGGCGCTGCGCGAAGAGGGCATCGAGTCGATCATGGTCAACTGCAACCCCGAGACGGTGTCGACCGACTACGACACGTCCGACCGGCTCTACTTCGAGCCGCTCACGCTCGAGGACGTCCTCGCGATCTGCGACGTCGAGCAGCCGTCGGGCGTGATCGTGCAGTTCGGTGGCCAGACCCCGCTCAAGCTCGCGGGCGCGCTCGCCGCCGCCGGCATCCCGATCCTCGGCACGAGCGCCGACGCGATCGATCGCGCCGAGGACCGCGAGCGGTTCGGCGAGGTGATGGCGAAGCTGCAGCTCCGGGCGCCGACCTGGGGCATCGCGCGGAGCCTCGACGAGGCGCGCCTGCGCGCGAAGGAGATCGGCTACCCCGTCATGGTCCGCCCGAGCTACGTGCTCGGTGGGCGCGCGATGGAGCGGATCTACGACGCGAGCGGTCTCGAGGACTACTTCGCGCGCTACGGCTTCGCCACCGGCGCGGGGCGGGACGAGAACGCGGTCGTCGGCTTCCCGCTGCTCGTCGATCAGTTCCTCGCCGACGCGGTCGAGCTCGACGTCGACGTCGTCGCCGACCGGACCGGCGCGGTCGTCGTCGGCGGCGTGATGGAGCACATCGAGGAGGCCGGCATCCACTCGGGTGACTCCGCCTGCGCGTTGCCGCCCTACTCGCTGCCCGCCGACCTCATCGACGAGGTGAAGCGCCAGGCGCGCATGCTGGCGACCGAGCTCGGCGTCATCGGCCTGATGAACGTCCAGTTCGCGATCCACGAGGGCGAGGTGTTCGTCCTCGAGGTGAACCCCCGCGCCTCGCGCACGATCCCGTTCGTCAGCAAGGCGATCGGCAAGCCGCTCGCCAAGATCGCGGCGAAGGTCATGGCCGGCAAGACGCTCGCCGAGCTCAACGCGTTCCCGCACGGCGAGGTCGAGCCGCGGCACGTCTCCGTCAAGGAGGTCGTGTTCCCGTTCATGAAGTTCGAGGGCGTCGACACGATCCTCGGCCCCGAGATGCGCTCGACGGGCGAGGTCATGGGCATCGACACCGACTTCGCGCGCGCGTTCGCCAAGAGCTGCCTGGCCGCCGGCATGAAGCTCCCGACGAGCGGCACGGCGTTCCTGTCGGTGCGCGAGGCCGACAAGAACGCGCTGGTCGAGATCGCGCGGCGCCTGGTGACCCTCGGGTTCACGCTCGTCGCGACGCATGGCACGGCCGCGCACCTGCGCGCGCACGGCCTGACGGTGGGCGGGATCAACAAGGTCCTCGAGGGACGCCCCGACTGCGTCGACGCGATGAACAATCACGAGATCCAGCTCGTGATCAACACGACCGACGGCGCCCAGGCGATCCAGGACTCGCAGTCGCTGCGTCGCGCCGCGCTGATGAACAACATCGCGTACCAGACGACGCTGCGCGGCGCGAAGGCGGCGCTCGAGGCGATCGCGGTCACCAAGCGCGGCGACATCCGCGTGTCGTCGCTCCAGCGTTACGCGCTGGAGAGCTGAACGCTCACACGTCCTCGAGCGTCGCGCCCGGGATGGTCGCGACGAGCTCGCGATACCACGCGGTGGTCTGCGCCGTTCGCCCCGGTAGCGCGCGCGTGCCCCACACGATGGCGATCGCCGCGCGGGTGCCGTCGTGCGTCTTGGTCCGCTGGGCGTCCTTGACCGGCGTCCCCGTCGAGCCGACCGCGTCGAACAGCGCGAGCAGCCCGCCGGTATCGAGCACCTGCCCCGACGGGTTGAACACGTGGGACGAGCCCGGCGCCGCGCACGTGATCTGGAGCGCGTCGGTCTCGAGCCGATCGACGTCGACCAGGCTGATCGGCAGCCCGCTGTGCAGCGACACGACGTTGCACGCATCGACCGCGGCGTTGATCGCCGGGAAGCGCCCCTCGGCCACCGCCGCCACGAGGTACTCGGACGCCGGCTTGCTCCGCCCGGCCGGCTTGAAGCCGCCGGCTCGCAGCAGGTCACGGACCGCGGTCTTGACGGCTTCGTCGACCGCGATCGGCGCCCTGGCGCCCGGCAGCGCGAGCGCCGCGATCGCGGCGGGGGTGGTCAGCTCGACGAGCGGCACCGGGAACCGCATGAGGAAGGCCCCGACCTCGAGCAGCGGGTGGGGAGCAACAGCCAGGGTAAGCATCGACCCGGAAATAACAGGTTGGGCTATGCTTGGCGCGTGTCCGGCGACGCCGATCTCCCTGCAAAGCTCGGACGATACGAGCTGATCACGCGGATCGGTCAGGGTGGCATGGCGGACGTTCAGCTCGCGCTGCAGCGCGGCCCCGCCGGCTTCGAGAAGCTCGTGGTGGTGAAGCTCGTCCACTCCCGGCTCGCCACCGAGAAGGCGTTCGTCGACATGCTGCTCGACGAGGCGCGGGTCGCCGCGCTCCTCAAGCACCCGAACGTCGTCGACATCTACGATCTCGGCGAGGTCGACGGTCGCTACTTCATCGCGATGGAGTACCTCGAGGGCGAGCCGCTGCTCGCGGTGCTGCGCGCCGGTCGCGACGGCGAGCGGCTCGACGTGAGCTCGACCGCGCGCCTGATCGCCGACACCGCCGAGGGGCTCGACGCCGCGCACGAGCTGCGGTCGATGGCGGGCAAGCCGCTCGAGCTCGTCCACCACGACGTCTCGCTCGGCAACATCGTCGTGCTCTACAACGGCCACGTGAAGCTCGTCGATTTCGGCGTCGCCAAGGCCACGCAGTCGGCGTCGACCCGCACGAAGGTGCAGGGCAAGTTCAGCTACATGGCGCCCGAGAAGCTCAAGGGTGCGCAGGGCGATCGGCGCAGCGACATCTTCTCGCTCGGCTGCGTGCTGTGGGAGGCGCTGACGCTGCGCCGGCTGTTCAAGGGCAGCACCGACGACGAGACCATGAAGCAGGTGCTCGAGAGCCACATCCCGACGCCCTCGGTCGCCAACGGCGACGTCAGCCCCGTGTGGGATCCGATCGTGATGCGCGCGCTCGAGCGCGACGAGAACAAGCGCTACGCGAGCGCGAAGGAGCTCGCCGAGGACCTCGAGGCCGTGCTCCTCACCGAGGGCTACGGTCGCAAGAACACCGTGATCGCCAGCTACATGCAGCGCACGTTCAAGGAGCACATCGACGCCCGGCAGAAGCTGCTCCAGGAGGTCAGCAGCAAGGGCTCCGCGAGCACCGAGATCCTCGAGGCGGCGTTCATCGTGCCGATCGCGGTGGGGACCGGCACCGATCGCGGCGAGTTCTCGCGCCGGTACAGCCGACCGTCGATCCCGGCCATCGTGGCGCAGGGCACGCCGGCCCAGCTCGACGCCGTGCCGGTCGGTGACGATGTCGACGACGAGCCCGCCATCGACGCTCCCATGCGCGCGCGCACGAAGCGCTACCTGGGTGCTGGGCTGCTCGTCGCCATGCTCGTCGGCGTGATCGCGATCGTCCACGCGACCGGAGACCAGGCGACGCCGGGGCCTCCAGGCGCGAAGGTCGCGCTCGCGCCGACCGTCGACGCCGCCGTGGTCCCGGTGGTCGCCGACGCCGCGCCTCCCGTGGCGATCCCCACGGAGCTCCCGACGACGATCGACGCGGCGAGCGCCGAGCCGATCGAGCAGATCGAGCAGATCGAGATGGGCAGCGATCACCCCCCGACGCCAAGGCCTGGAAGCGGCGCGGTGGTGCGCACGCCACCGCGAGCGGGGTCTGGCTCGGCAGCGCCGCCGAGCGTCGCGCGCCAGACGGCCGACGAGCTCTACAAGCAGGGCCTCCAGGCCCACATTCGCGGCGACAACAAGAGCGCGCTCGATCTGCTGCGGCGCGCGCAGAAGATCAACCCGAGCTTCGCGGCGACCTGGCGTGTCCAGGGGTTGGTCTACGAACGGCTCGGCGAGTTCACCCAGGCACGCACGGCATTTCTCCAGTACCTCAAGATGGCACCCAGCGCCCCCGACGCCGCGTCGACACGAACCAAGCTCGAGAAGCTCGGCAAGTGAAGTCCACCCTCGTCCTCGTCACGATGATGCTCGCCGTCGGGAGCGTGGTCGGCCATGCCCAGCCCAGGGCCGCCAAGGTGCTCGTCCTGCCGATCGACGGCACGACGGATCCGGCGGTGCGCAAGCGGCTCGACTCCAGCGTCGCCAAGCTCGCGACCGCGCACATCGCCGGCAACGTCACGACCGGCGAGACGACCTTCGCCGAGGCCGCGGTCGCGGTCGGGTGCGATCCGCAGACCAGCCGGTGCGTCGACGAGGTGATCGCCACGCTGTCGGTCGACGAGCTCGTGTGGGGCACCGCCACGCCCGCGAACGGCCAGACCGTGCTCGTCGTGCATCGCGCCCGCAGCAAGCAGCCACCCCGCGACGCGACCATCATCATCGCCGCGGAGCCGGTCGACGCGCAGACCGAGACCTCGCTCGCGCCGCTGTTCGACGTGATCGTCCCCGCCTCCCCCGCCCCGCCCGACAAGGACGGGACGCCGTTGCCGACCGGGCCCACCGCCACGCGGGCGCGCAACCTCGGCATCGCGCTCGTCGCCGGTGGCGGCGTGATGGCGCTCATCGCGCTCGTCTTGTGGTCCAACGAGCGCGGCATCGAGGATCAGATCGACGCGCACCCGACCGACACCGCGGCGGAGCTCCGCGACCTCTCCGCCATCGAGGATCGCGCGATCACCTACGCCGTCGTCGGCGATCTGCTGATGGTGGTCGGGCTCGCCGCGGGTGGCTATGGCAGCTACGTGCTGTATCAGGATCACAAGACGAAGGTCGGCGTCCAGCCGACCACCGTCGACGGCGGCGTCGGCCTCAGCATCGGAGGTATCTGGTGACCCGAACCCTCGTGATCCTCGCCTGGTTGCTCGGCGCGTGCGTGCCTCACACGCGCTCGGGAGACTTCGAGTGCAGCCAGCAGCTCGACTGCGATCCGATCGGGCGCGTGTGCAGCGAGGGCTACTGCGTCGTCGGCGCGCCGATCGACGCGCCCGGCTGTCCGGCGGCCTGCGACGCGTGCGACCTCGTCACGAAGACCTGCAAGATCAACTGCAACAACGCGAGCGACTGCACGGGCCTGAGCTGCCCCGACGGGTACGCGTGCGACATCACGTGCAGGACCAACGCGTGTCCGTTCATCGACTGCACGAAGGGCGCGAGCTGCAAGGTCGCGTGCAACGGCGCGAACAGCTGCGGGCAGATCACGTGTGGCACGGGCCGGTGCGACATCGCCTGCAACCAGAACAGCAACGCCTGCGGGATCATCGATTGCCAGAGCTCGTGTGCGTGTGATGTCACGTGCGACACCGCGACGTGCGGCCTCCAGTCATGCCCTGTGGACAGCAGCAACAAGCGCTGCGCGACGGGCGCCTCAAGCCCGTGCAGCTCGATGGCACCGGGCTGCGACACGTGTCCGTAGTTGAGGTACGAGTATCCAGCGAGATTCCCATGAGCGAAAAGTTCCCGATGACCCCCTCGGGGTTGGCCTCGATGAAGGCCCTCCTCCACAAGCTCAAGAACTTCGAGCGCCCCCGCAATAGCCGCGCCATCGAGATCGCACGCGGCCACGGCGATCTGAAGGAGAACGCCGACTACAGCGCCGCCAAGGAAGAGCAAGGGATGATCGAGGCCAAGATCCGCGAGCTCGAGGTGAAGACGTCGCTCGCGCAGGTGATCGATCCAACCGAATTGTCGGGGACCCGAGTCTCCTTCGGCGCGACCGTGACCATCGCAGATACCGACAGCGGCGAGCAGTCGACGTACGTGATCGTCGGCGAGCACGAGGCGGACATCAAGCGCGGACGTTTGTCGATCGGCGCGCCGATCGCGCGCGCCATGATCGCCAAGGACATCGGCGACACGTTCGTGCTCGCGAACCCCAAGGGCAAGCGCGAGTACGAGGTGATCAAGGTCGACTGGATCGCCGTTCCCCCGCTCGAGGAGTTGCCGTGAAGTTGTTGATGATCGCGTCGATCCTGTCGATGGGTTTGCTGGCTGCCTGCAAGCAGGGTGAGGGCGAGCGCTGCCAGGTCCAGGCCGACTGCGAGGACGGCCTCCAGTGCAGCGCTTCCGAGGGCAAGTGCGTCGGGACCGAGACGCAGAACGACATCGACGCCACGCTGCCCGTCGACGCGATGCCCGATGCGGTGCCCGACGCTCCGCCGGACGCGCCCCCCGACGCTCCCTGAGCGCTCAGCGCGTGCTGCGAACGCAGCGAAACCCGACGTGCGCGTAGCGCTCGCGCATCGGGTTGATCGACGGGAGCGATTGCCACTCCCCGTCGATCATCGTCTCGTAGCCGGCGACCTGGACCTGACGATTCGTCCGCACGGTGTTGAGGTAGGCGTCCTGCGTCCACTCGGCGACGTTACCCGCGAGGTTGCGGATCCCGCCGTCCGCTTCTCCCCACGGGTACTGGTTGGCGCGAGCGAGGATCTCGGCGCCGTCGCGATCGTCGACGTCACCCATGAGATCGTACGGAAACGCCCCCTGCGTGACCTGCTCGAGCTTCTGGAGGATCTCGTCGCGCGGGCGCCCGTGGTTCCAGTCGTTGGAGCGCCCCACGGTGCCCCACGGCCACGGCCGCTGATCGGGGCCCCGCGCCGCCCGCTCCCACTCCGCCTCAGTCGGGAGCCGACCACCACGCCACGCACAGTACGTGCGGGCCTCGAACCACGTGACGTTCACCAGGGGCCAGGGGTCCTGGATGTAGCGCTCGTCCCCCGCGACCAGCGCGTCGAGCGTGCAACCGCCAGCCGCGACGCATCGCCGGTAGTCGACGACGCCGACCTCGTCGCGATCCATGAAGAACGGATCGAGGTAGACCTGCCGCGCGAGCATGTGCGCGGCCTCCTCCTGGTAGAGGGTGCACAGCGACACGTCGCCGGCGATCGGACGAGGGTGCGCGGCCTCGCACTCCTTGACCAGATCGGCCGCCTCGGCGTCGTCCATCCCCATCGTGAACACGCCCCCCGGGATCGCCACCTCGCGGCTCGCCTGCTCGATGCGCACGATGTTGTACTGTTGCGCGTCGCCCACCCTGCCCGTCATCGCGACGGCGATCACGACGAGGCCGGTGGTGGTCGGGAAGCGCATCACCGAAGCATTGCGCGATGTCAGGGCGCGAGCAACCACGCGAGGATGGCGTGCACGCGCGCGGCACCCTCCGGTGGAGCTTCGACGAGCCGCGCGAGGGTCAGGTGGGTCAGCGCGGCCCTGCCCCGACGGGCGCCGAGTCGAACCGACGCCGCCAGCGCGACCTCGGGCGACACGTCGTGCGTGAGCGCCTCGAGCACGGCCTCGTCGCTGAGCCCGCCGATCGCGGCGAGCCGCACCGGCGCCGCAGGATCCGACACCGCGGTGACGAGGAGGTCGGGGGCGCGCCCCGCGAGCGACTCCAGCGCCGCGGCGCGCACGGTCTCGTCGCGATCGCCGGCGAGCTCGCGCAACGTGTCGTCGGCGTTGCGCGGATGCGCTCCGGCGAACGCCGCGCGCACCTCGGGCGGATCGCCAGCCTCGAGCTTGGGCAACGCGTTGGGCGCGAGCGCGACGAGCGCGGCGATGGCCCGCGCGCGCACGCGGTGATCGCGATCGCGCGCGAGCTCGCGGATCCGCGCGAGCGTCGAGGCGGAGGGCTGGTCGCGCTCGCGCACGACGGCGACCTCGATGCAGCTCGCCCGCACCGACGCATCGGCGTCCCGGAGCCCGCGCGCGACCGTCGCCGCATGGGCCTGGGGAATCCCGGCGAGGGCGGCGCACACCGCGGCGCGCGCGCGCGGATCGCCGCGCTCGAACCACGCGACGAGCGTGGGCCCCAGCGACGCGGTCGGCGCGAGCGCGAAGGCGGCGAGCGCGCCGACCGGCGGCGTGGCCTTGGCGGCACGCGCGTGATCCTCGATCACGCCCGCGAGCGTCGCCGCCGCCGCCGCACGTGCCCCGAGCGCGACGAGCGCGGCGACCTCGGGCAGCGAGAGGCGTGGATCGTCGACATCGGCGGCGAGCTGC
>JAPLLF010000443.1 GCA_026387715.1 Pseudomonadota bacterium | reverse complement strand
GCCAGCTTCTCGGCGAGCGCCCGGACCTCGAGGAGGTTGTCCTCGATCGAGCAGTAGGTCCACGCGCCGTACCGGCCGACCGCGTGCACGTCCGCCGCGGCGAACATCGCGCGCAGCCGCGCGGTCTCGACGATCGAACGCTCGGTGATGTGGCAGTACGCCGGATCGAGCACGACGTGGTGGTGCGCCACGAGCCGATGGTCGTCGATGATGCCCTCGCGCGCGAGATCCGCGAGGACGCGCGCGCGCAGCGCGTCGACGTCGAACGCTCCGCCCGCACCCGAGGACGGCGCGCCGATCTCGACGTACAGGCTCGCGCGCGGCCCAGCCATGATGTTGTCGTACCAGCCGACCCGGTAGAACACGATCGACGGATCGGGGAAGTACATCCAGTGCACGTCGTCGCGCCCCTTGCGATCGAAGCCGAGGTTGAACACCAGGACGCGATTGCTCGAGAACACGTCGGCCGACACGACGTTCGCCATCCGCGCGAGCGCGGGCATCGGCGCCGAGCTGACCACGTGGCCGTAGCGGATCGCACGCCTGGGCGTGTGCAGCACGTGTGCGTCGAGATCGATCGAGACGACCGGCTCGTCGCACGCGACGCAGTTCGCCGGCAGGTCCTGGAGGAGCGCGTGGATGTACCGGATCGCGCCGCCCGCGGGGTACGTGAAGGTCGCGTTGTAGCCGCGATCCTTCGCCCGTCCTTCCTGCGGGCGCATGTTGGCGATGATGTCGGCGATGTCCGCGTGTGGGAAGAACCGCCCCATCGCGTCGGGATCGAGGTGCTCGAGCTTCGTCGCGTAGAGCTTCTCGTTGTACGGCCGCAGGAACTTGTCGACGATCGCCTTGCCGAGCCGACCCTCGAGCATTTCACCGAACGAGCCGTACGAGCGCTGCGTCGGGCGGAAGTACAGGTCCACGAGGCACGCCAGGAACTCGTCGTGCGGCAGCTGGTGGATGTGGGTCTGGAACGGGAAGTCGATGTCGCGGCCGGCGTAGCGGATCAGCGCGCGCTTCTCGACGGTGCGGATGTCCTCGCCGGGCATGCGATCGCGCAGCCACTGCTCGATCGCCGGATCCTTGAAGTGGAAGAAGTGCCCGGAGTAGTCCCACACGAAGCCGTCCTGCACGACGGTGCGGCAGTAGCCCCCGGGCTCGGGCTCGCGCTCGAGCACGACGACGCGCGCGCCAGGGTGCTTCGCCCGGTACCAGTTCGCATAGCCGAGCCCCGACACGCCGGCGCCGATCACGACGACGTCGGCGGTCTCCGTGGCGGGCGTGCTCATGAACCGAGCCGCGCGAGCTCGCTGGCGAAGATTCGCCGCGAGATCGCGATCGCACACCCGTAGGTCGACTCCATGCCGAAGTACGACATGCTCTTGGACAGCAGGCTCTGCCGGCGCGAGTACGGCGTGTCCGACGCATAGTGGATCACGCCGAACTCGAAGCTATTCTGCTCGACGAGCGAGACCAGCTCGTCCTTGGGATGGCGTCGCGGCTCGGCGATCTCGTACGCGGCCGACAGGTACGGCCCGGCCTCCATCTCCATGACCGTGTAGCCCTCGCGATAGAACACGTCCATGTACTCGCGGTTCTGGAGGAACGCGGAGCGCACGGTGACGGCCTTCTGGTTGTCGAGCACGGTCCCGTACTTCATGAACGGCGCCACGTCGGCGGCGGTCAGCGCGTTGCGGAACAGGTACGTGTTCTGCGAGTGCTCGTCGTGGATCGCCTTGGAGATCATCACGTCGCCGACGCGGCCGTTGAGCGTCGCGGCCTTGCCCATGATGAAGATGCCGCGCAGATCGGCGACGCCGAGGGCGACCGCGGACAGGTGGTGGTAGGCCGCCATGCCGAGCGGGTAGTCGATGTTCACGATCACCGCGCGGCTCTGCGCGATGCGCTCGATCCCCGGGACGTGCAGCCGCGGATCGAGGTTCGCCTGGCCCAGCGAGGACAGCTCGATCACCTGGCAGCCGACGTCGATCTTGCCGGGCGACAGCATCACCCGGATGCCCGCGTCGTCTTCGGACTTCTGGACCTCCTCGAGCCGCTGCGGCTCGTGGCTCAGGAACGAGCGCAGCGCGTAGTACAGGATGTTGGTCGCGAGCGACGTGTCACCCTTGGCCACGGCCTCGTCGTAGTGCGGGGCGAGGTTCTCGGTGTCGCGGCTCCGCAGGTAATCGACGATCACGTCGAGGTTCAGCCGGGCGTAGCCGCCCATCAGGTTGGCCAGCGCGTGGCTGTTCGACGACACGAAGTAGACCGGGCGGTTCTTCGGCACCGCGGGCTCGATCATCGCGGCGTCGTTGGTGATGTCGGTCAGCCGCGCGGACAGCAGCCGCTGCAGCAGCTTGTTCCACTCGATCTGGTAGGCGGTGACGATCGGCACCAGATCGTCGATGTCGGAGGCCGACGCGATGAACGCGGCGAGCGTGGTGCCGCAGTCGTAGCGCAACGGGCGCCGACGGCCGCGGGTGCGCACGACCTGCCACTTGTCGACGTGATAGCCGGCGGCGGCGAACTGCTGGAGGCTCTGCCCGAGCACGATCCGGCGGATCCGCGGCATGCAGTCCGGGAGTCGACCCGCGCTGTACGCAAACGCGGCGAGATCCGGGACGGCGTCCTGCGCCCCGACGTGGAGGCTGGAGCGCGAAAACAGGTGAGATTCCTCGAAGGCCCGGACGCGCACGTCGCCGCTGGAGCGCAGCAGCGAGTAGTACGTCCGGATGTAGAGGTCGATCTCGTCGCTCGAGCTGCGAGGGAGCTGGCGGTCCACGGAGCTAGGTTAGTAGATCCCGCCGCCAGGATCGCTTTTACTCGCGCCAAGTTAGTGCTATCCAACGCGCCTGTTACTCACCACGGAAGATACACGTGTCTAAAGAAGAGCTGGTCCACCTCGACGGCGAAGTCATCTTGATCGCGAAGGGCGGCAACTTCCGCGTCAAGCTCGACAATGGCCACGAGGTCCTCGCCAAGCTGGCGGGGAAAGTCCGGCGCCACCGGATTCGCGTCGTCCTCGGCGATCGCGTCACCGTCGCCGTCTCCCCCTACGATCCGACCCGCGGCTTCATCGTCTACCGTCAGCGCTAGCGTCGGTCGGCGACCCGCCGACCGGGCACGGGATGGTAGCGTTGCGTCATGGCTGACGCGCCGCTGTACGTCGGGATCGATCTCGGGACCACCAACTCCGCGGCCGCCGTGTTCGATGGCGATCGGGTGTCGGTCGTCCGCAACGCCCAGGGCGCGACGGTCACGCCGTCCGTCGTCCGGATCGACAAGCAGCAGCGGGTCACGGTAGGGACGCCCGCGCGCCGGTTCCTCGAGAGCGATCCCGCGAACACCGCCACGGAGTTCAAGCGGCTGATGGGCACCGATCGCGCCATCGAGTTCCCCACCGCCGGGATCTCCAGGAAGCCCGCGGAGCTGTCGGCCGAGATCCTCAAGGCGCTGCGCCAGGACATCCACGACCAGCTCGGGGTGCCCATCGAGCGCGCCGTGATCTCGGTCCCGGCGCTGTTCGAGCTCCCGCAGAACGCCGCGACCTCCGACGCCGCGCGGCTCGCCGGGTTCCAGCGGGTCGAGCTCCTCCAGGAGCCGATCGCGTCCGCGCTCGCGGCCGGCTGGCGCGCCGAGGAGTCCGAGGCCGGCACCTGGCTGGTGTTCGATCTCGGCGGCGGCACGTTCGACGCGTCGCTGCTCGAGACCCGCGACGGCCTGCTCCGGGTCGTCGGCCACGACGGCGACAACTTCCTCGGCGGCCGCGACTTCGACTGGACGATCACCGAGCACCTCGCGGCCCAGCTGCGGATCGTGCCCCGGCGCAACAACCCCGAGCACGCGTCGGCGCTGCGCATGCTGCGGCTCGCCGCCGAGGACGCCAAGATCGAGCTGTCGCGAGGCGACCGAGCCCAGGTCACGCTCGCCCAGCCGCTGGCGATCGACGGCCAGGAGGTCGACGTCGATCTCGAGCTCGATCGCGCCACCGTCGAGCGCCTGTGCACCCCGCTCGTCGACCGCGCGCTCGACGTCTGCCTGCGTCTGCTCGCCGGCAACGGCCTCGGCCCGGGGCGACTCGCCCGCATCGTCCTCGTCGGCGGCCCGACGGTGATGCCGCTCGTACGCAGCCGGGTCGCGACGCGGCTCGAGGCCGCGCTCGCCGAGGGGCACGATCCGATGACGCTCGTCGCACAAGGCGCCGCGCTCTACGCCGCGACCGCCTCGCTCGACGGCCGCGCCACCGGGGTCGTGGCGCCGACCGGACGCCAGGTGTGGTTGCAGTATCCGGCGGTGTCGGCGGATCTCACGCCGCACCTCGTCGGCAAGTTCATCGGTGATTCCGCGACCATGCCGGCCAAGGTCACGCTCCACCGCCAGGACAAGGCGGGCCCCGGCTGGTCGAGCACGCCCGCCT
>JAPLLF010000659.1 GCA_026387715.1 Pseudomonadota bacterium | reverse complement strand
GCCGGCATCGCAGTCGTCCTGCGCGGGACCGCGCGCGACCTCCGCGCCCAGCTCGATCCGATCGTCGCGAGCTTCGTGGCCGCGTCGAGCTGGGAGGCGGCCGACGGCAAGCCGCCGGTGCTCGGGATCCTGATCGCGCTCGGCCTGGCGATCGGCGTGCTCGTCGCACAGCGGCGCAAGACGAAGGCCAAGCAGGCCGCGGCGAGCCCGCGTCGCTGAGCGTCGGCTACGCGGTGTTGAGCGCCTGGATCGGGTCGAGCCGCGCGGCGCGCACCGCCGGGTAGAGCCCCGACGCGACGCCGACGAACACCGACACGCCGAGCGACAGCGCGACCGACCAGGTCGTGACCACCGTCGGCCAGTCGGCGTACGCCGCGACGACCTTCGCGATCCCGACGCCCATCGTGACGCCGAGCAGGCCGCCGAGCATCGCGAGCGTGAACGCGGTGACGAG
Organism: Pseudomonadota bacterium; assembly: GCA_026387715.1. Lineage (GTDB taxonomy): Bacteria > Myxococcota_A > Polyangia > Haliangiales > Haliangiaceae > JABFXX01. The sequence continues at coordinate 18,531 of JAPLLF010000659.1, read as the reverse complement.
GAACTGGAAGCGGATGTCGGACCGGCGCGCGCCGACCGCGCGGCGCACGCCGATCTCGCGGGTCTGCTCGAGCACGGTCGCGAGCATGATGTTCATGATGCCGATGCCGCCGACGAGCAGCGAGATGCCGGCGATCAACCCCATCACGAGGTTGAACAGCCGCTGGGTCTCGCGCGAGTGCCGGAGCAGCGCCTCGGGCACGACGATCTCGAAGTCGTGCGCGCCGCCGTGCAGGCGATCGAGCAGTGTGCCGACGACCGCGCCGGTCTCGCCCGCCGGGGCGTTGGGCGCGAGCCGGACGACGATCTCGCCGAGCGGCGACTTGAGCGGCTCGCGCTCGAGCTTGCGCATCGCGGTCGTGAACGGCAGGTAGATCTCGTGCTCCGTCGACGACACCGCGATGCCCTGCACGCTGGTCGTCGCGCTCGCCTCGGGCTCGAGCACGCCGATGACCTCGAACCACACGTCGTTGATCTTGAGGTCCTTGCCGAGCGCCGGATCGCCGCCGAACAGATCGCGGCGGACGCCCGCGCCGATCACCGCGACCTGCGCGTGGCGGGTCTCGTCGACCTTGTCGAGCAGCCGGCCCTCGGCGAGCGCGAACGGCGTGACCTCCCTGTGGCGCCAGCCGACGCCGTACACGGCCGCCTCGGTCTTGGCGCCGGCCGCGAGGATTTTATAGGGCTCGACCTCGATCCGCGGCGCGGCGAACTCGACGCCGGGGACCGCCTCGTGGAGCGCCTCGACGTCGCGCAGCGACAGGCCGAGCGACTTCTTGCGGATCTCGGCGAGCTCCTCGGGCTTGAACGTCTTGGCGCGCACGACGACGTTGCGCGTGCCCAGCCGCTCGATCAACGCCAGGGCCTCGCGCTCGGCGCCCGCGCCGATCGACAGCATCGCGATCACCGCGCCGACGCCGAACATCATGCCGAGCATGGTCAGCGTCGTGCGCAGCTTGTGCTCGGCGAGGCTCTCGAGCGCGACCGTGAAGGCGTCGACGAGCTTCCTCATGGCTGCTTGCCGCCCGCCGCGGCCTCGGCCGAGCCGCTGCCGAACGCGTCGTCGCTGGCGCGCGTCGGATCGCGCAGCGCGATCTGGTCGCCGATCGCGAGCCCGGTGGTGACGGCGACGCGGCCGGCGGTCGACACGCCGAGCTCGACGGGGACCGACTCGAACACCCCCTTCGCGGTCTTCTTGAACACCGAGCTCTTGCCGTCCTTCTGGAAGATCGCCTGGCGGGGCACGACGATCGCTTGCGCCTGGTCGAGCAGCAGGCGCGCCTGCACGCGCTGGCCGGGCTTCATCGCGACCACGTCGGTGGCCGCGAGCTCGACGACGACCGCGAAGTACTGGATCGGCACGTTGCGCACGCGCGGCTTGGCGAGCTTGTCGACGAGCCGGACCTTGCCCTTGTAGATCGTGTCGGGCCGCGACTCGATCACGACCTCGGCGGCCTGATCCTTCTGCAGCCCCGAGCCGTCGACCTCGAGCACGAAGATCTCGGCCTCCATGGTCTCGAGCAGCGGGATCTCGGCGACGGTGTTGCCGGGCCACATCTGATCGCCGACCTTGGCGACGTCGCCTCGTCCGTCGCGCTGGAGCACGAACAGGCCGTCGTGCGGCGCGCGGATCTCCATGCTCTCGAGGGCGGTCTTCGCGTTCTTGATCGTGAGCTTCGCGCGCTGCGCCTCGACGGAGATCACCGCGACCTTGCTGTGCGACAGGTCGCGCTCGATCTTCTTGGTCTGCTCGGCGTGGGCCTTCTTCGCGTCGGCGAGCGTCGTGTCGATCTCGGCCTCGATGATCTGGTTGCGCGAGTAGATCTCCTGATCCTTCTGCTGGAACTTGCGGGTCTGCTCGAGCTCGCGCGCGGCGAGCACGGCGGCGCTGTCGCGCCCGTCGACCGCGGCGCGTCCCTGGATCGCCTCGGAGCTCATCCGCGCGGACGCCGAGTCGAGGTCGGCCTGGCCCTCGCGCAGCTGCTTCTGCTGCTCCGAGGGATCGAACCGCACGACGACGTCGCCCTTGGCGACGTGGCTGCCGTCGACGGCGAGCCACGCGACCTTCATGCCGCTCCACCCCTGGCCCTGCGGCACGGTGAGCGGGGTCGCCTTGACCGCGCGCAGGTTGCCCTCGGCGGTGACCCGGCGGATGAGGTTCTCGGACGCCACGACGTAGATCGGCGTCGGGTTGGGCGCCGGGCCGCGATCGCGGCGGAGGTACATCACCGCGCCACCGGCGGCGCCCGCGAGCAGGCCGAGCACGAGCAACGCCCTGAGGATCCTCACTTCCGCCTCCGCTCGGGATCGATCCGCGCCACGCGATCGCCGGGCACCAGGCCGGCCTTGACCTCGACGACGTCGGCGTTGCGACGACCGAGCACGAGCTTGACCTTCTCGACGGCGCCGCCGTCGCGCGCGACGCGATAGGCGATCGGCCCGTCGGCGCCGACGAAGATCGCGACCGCGGGGATCAGCGTGACGTGCGCGACGCGTGCGGTCTCGATCTCGCCGCGGAACCGCATGCCGGGGCGCAGCGGGGCGGTCGTCGGATCGAGCGCGAACTTGATGGTGATGACCTTGCTGGGATCGGCCTGCGACTTGGGCTGCAGCGCCTTGGCGATCGACTCGACCGTGCCGCGCAGCTGGACGTCGGGCAGGGCGTCGAGCTGTAGCGCCACCACCTGCCTGGTGGCGACCCGCGCGAGATCGACCTCGTCGACCTGGCCCTCGCCGCGCATCTTGTCGAGGCCGACGACCTTGAGCACCGCCTCGAGGCGGTACGTGCCGTCGCCGACCTTCTTCTTCTCGCCGCGCCACCCGACCGGGTAGACGATCGTGCCGGCGCGCGGCGCGGTCACGACCATCTTGGCGATGTTCTTCTCGATCTCCGCGGCCTCGTGCGCCGCGAACACCCGCTTCTCGGTGAGGTTCGTGACGTCGACGTCGTCGGAGCGCCGCTGCCGCGCCGCCTTGTTCTTCGCCTGATCGAGCGCGATCCTGGCGGTCGCCTCGTCGAGCTCGAGCAGCTTGCGATCGACCGACGCGACGAGATCGTCGGGCTGCGTGCGCTTGAGCGTCGCCTTGCGCAGGTTCGCCTCGGCCTGCGCGATCGCGAGCTCCTCCTCGCGGCGGGCGAGCGCGACGTCGTCGCGCTTCTTGTCGAGTTGCTTCTGCGCGGCGTCGACCTCGTTCTGCCGCGCCTCGAGGTTGCGCACCTGCTCGGAGCTGTCGAAGCCGGCGATCGGCGCGCCCGCTTTGACCTCGGCCCCCTCGGGCGCGAGCATCGCGATCTTGAAGTTCCAGATGTCGACCGCGGGCGGCTTGATGTCCGTCGAGTCGACGGCCTCGAGCGCGCCGACGACCGCGACGCCGATCACGAGGTCGCCCGACTTGATGTCGACCAGCTCGAGGTCGGCGCCCTGGCGCTTGCACGCGGCGAGCGCGAGCAGCGACGTGACGACGACGCGCCTCACGCGCCACCGCCCGGGTTCGCGACGACGACGCGATCGCCGTCGGCGAGCCCCTGGAGGACCTCGCACTGCTTCGCGTCGCACGCGCCGAGCGTGACCGGGCGGTGGGCACCGCCGGCCAGCACGACCTCGACCGTCGTCGTGCCGACGATGGCGCCGCGCGGGACGAGCAGCGCGTTGGCGATCGGCGGCCGCGGCAGCTCGGCCTTGACCGACATGCCCGGGCGCATGCGCTCGGGATCGCGGTTGGCGATCGACAGCTTGACGGCGAAGCCGCGGCGCAGCGACTGGCGGTTGCGGGCGCGCGCGACCGGGGAGAGCTCGACGACCTTGCACGGCAGCGGCTCGGTCGGATACGCGTCGAGCGTGCACGTGCCGGCCATGCCGACGGTGATCCGGCCGTCGTCGACGTCGGACAGCTCCGCGCGGATCTCCATCGGCTGCGAGAAGTCGGGGAGGGTGACGATCGTCATGCCCGGCTGCGTGGTGTCGCCGACCTGGAACCGGCGGCCCTCCCACGGGTGCTCGCCGATCGAGATCACGCCGTCGCGCGGCGCGGTGATCATGAGCGCGGCGATCGTCTGCTCGGCGTCGGCGATGCCGCGCTTCGCGCGCTCGAGATCGATCTGCTTGACGCGATCGTCGAGCGTGGTCGACTGGGTCTGCGCGAGCAGGTCCTTGCGTGCGCGGTCGACGGCGACCTCCGCCTTGAGCTTGTCGAGCTGGCGCTCCTGCGCCGTGCGTTGCGGCAGGAGGTCCGCCGGGACGTTGGCCACCAGCTGCGCCTTCTCGAGGGCGATCTCCTGCTGGCGGACCGCGAACTGCTTGTCGATCGTCGCCATCTTCGCGACGTCGCGCGCGGTCGCGAACGCGGACGTGGCCTCCCGCGCGGCCACCCGCTTGCCCTCGAGCCCCGACACGAACGACGCGTTGTCGAACTCGAGCACGCGATCGCCCGCCTTCACGACGGCGCCGTCCTCGGCCATCCACCGGATCGTCAGCTCCCAGCTCTCGGTCTTGGGGACGTCGAGCTCGATCGAGATGCCGGCGCGCAGCTCGCCGGTGAGCAGCACGCGCTCGAGGATCGTGCCCCGGGTGACCAGCGCGACCGTCGACCCACCCGGCGCGGACGACGGCGCGGCGTCGCACGCGGCCAGCCCGACGAGCACGAGCGCGGCCCGCCTCATGCCGCGATCACGGGCTTGGTGAGATCCATGTATGCGACGTCGGCGCCGGGGCCGTCCGCGCAGATCTTGCCATCGGCGATCCGGATCGCGCGGGGACAGCGGGCCGCGATCTTCGGCTCGTGGGTCACGATCAGGATCGTGTTGCCCTCGCCGTGCAGGCGATGGAACAGCCCCATGATGTCCTCGCTCGTCGCCGAGTCGAGGTTGCCGGTCGGCTCGTCGCACAGCAGCAAGGAGGGATCGGTCACCAGGGCGCGCGCGATCGCGGTGCGCTGGCGCTGGCCGCCCGAGAGCTGGAACGGCTTGTGCTTCGTGCGGCCCTCGAGGCCGACCTTCGCGAGCGCGGCGACCGCCCGCGCGACACGCTCGCGCGCCGGCACGCGCGCGTAGACCAGCGGCAGCGCCACGTTCTTCACCGCCGTCGCCCGGTGCAGGAGCTGGAAGCTCTGGAACACGAACCCGATCTTGCGGTTGCGCGCCCGCGCCAGGTCGTCGTCGGACAGATCCTGGACGTCGGTGCCATCGAGCCGGTACACCCCGCTCGACGGGGTGTCCAGGCAGCCCAGGATGTTGAGCAGGGTCGACTTGCCCGATCCGGACGACCCGACGATCGCGACCATCTCGCCCGCCTCGACGGCGAAGCTCACGCCGTCGAGCGCGCGGATGCGCTCGTCCCCCATCTGGTAGTACCGGGCGACGTCGACGAGCTCGATGACGGGCGCCATGGGGGACCTGAGACTACCTCTTAGGACGTCATCGTGGACACCGAGGTTGTTCCCGGGTTGCGGGGACATCGGTGCGACGTAATTTCTGTAGAGTACGGCCGCCGTGACGTCCTCCCCACCGATCCGCCTCCCGAGCGGCGTGCGCGACTTCCTGCCGCGCGCCGCGGCGCGCCGACGCGCGCTCGCGACCCGCGTGATGGACGTGTTCGAGGCGTGGGGGTTCGCGCGGATCATCACGCCGGTGTTCGAGGTCGCCGACGTGCTCGAGCGCGGGCTCGGCGACGGTGGTCGCGCGGCCGCGATCCGGTTCGTCGAGCCTGGCACCGGCCAGATCGTCGCGCTGCGCCCGGACATCACGCCCCAGATCGCGCGCGTCGTCGCCACCCGGATGACGCCGATCACGTCGACGATCCGCCTCTGCTACGAGGGCTCGGTGATGCGGCTCGCCGGCGAGCGCGGCCAGCACGAGATCATGCAGGCAGGGATCGAGATGATCGATCCCCCGGGGACCGGAGCGTCCACGGCCGACCTCGTCGCGCGCGACGCCGAGTGCCTCGCGGTCGCGAGCGCGATCCTCGACGCGACCGGGCTCCCCGAGACCCGGCTCGATCTCGGCCACGTCGCCTGCGCGCGCCACGTCCTGGCCCACGCGCCCGACGATCGCCTCGCGATCGCGATCGCCAAGAAGGATCGCGCCGGCGTGCGCGCGGCCGCCCGCGAGCTCCCCGCCGAGCTCGCGCCGCTCGCCGAGGCGCTCGCGTCGCTGTGGGGCCCGGCCGAGCCCACCCTCGCGCGCGCGCTCGCGCTGCCGTGGCCGCCCGCGGTCCACGCCGCGCTCCTCCACGTGCGCGCGGTGCTCGCCGCGTTCGCCGAGCTCGTCGATCCGCCGGCCCCACCCGTCTCGATCGACCTCTCCGATCTGCGCGGGTTCGCCTACTACACCGGGGTGCGGTTCGCCGGCTTCGTCGGCGGGGCGCCCGATGCGGTGCTCCGCGGCGGACGTTACGACGAGCTGCTCGGGCGCTACGGGTCGCCGGCATGCGCGACCGGCTTCGCGCTCGATCTCGAGGCCGTCGCCCAGGCGCAGCGCACCGCGGGCCTCGTGCCGGCGGCGCGTTCGTTCGGCGTCGCGATCACCGGCGCGGGCGCCGCGGCGGTCGCGCGGACGCTGCGCGCGCGGGGGTTGCGCGCCCTCGTCGCCGACGGTGGGCTCGATGCGCGCGTCGATCTCGATCGGCGCACGTTCACGAACGCGGGCGGCCAGGTCCTGGCGTTCGGCGAGCTCGACGCGTTGATCGAGCAGATACAGAAGGAGTCAGCATGTCCGTCGTGATCGTCGTCGGTGCCCAGTGGGGCGATGAAGGCAAGGGCAAGGTCGTCGACCTGTTCACCGAGCGCGCGCACACCGTCGTGCGCTACGGCGGTGGGGCGAACGCCGGCCACACACTCGTGATCGACGGCAAGAAGCTCGTCACGCACCTCGTGCCGTCGGGGGTCTGTCACCCCGGCAAGGGCTGCGTGCTCGGCGACGGCATGGTGATCGATCCGTACACGCTCCTCGAGGAGATCGCGGAGTGCCAGGGCCGCGGCCTGCTCGCCGGCAAGGAGCTCCTGATCGGGCTGGGCGCCCACGTGATCCTGCCGTACCACAAGCTGCTCGACGGGATGCGCGAGGACCGCAGCGCCAAGCGCGGCAAGGCGATCGGCACCACGCGTCGCGGCATCGGCCCGGCCTACGAGGCCAAGGCCGGCCGCCGTGGCGTGCGCATCCGCGATCTGTTCAAGCCCGCGCGCCTCAAGGACATCGTCGACGCCAACCTCGACGAGATGATGCCGGTGATCGCGCACTTCGGCGGCACCGTCCCGACCGCCGGCGAGATCGACGGGTGGATCGCCGACGCGATCCGCGCGGGCGAGCAGCTGCGACCGTACACCGGCGACGCCGGTCGGCACGTCGCGCAGGTCATCCGTGACGGCCACCACGTCCTGTTCGAGGGCGCGCAGGGCTGCCTGCTCGACCTCGATCATGGCACCTATCCCTACGTGACGTCGTCGTCGACGATCGCCGCGGGCGCGTGCCAGAGCGCCGGCATCGGCCCGACGCACATCGACACGGTGGTCGGCATCACGAAGGCCTACGCCACGCGGGTCGGCGAGGGCCCGTTCCCCACCGAGCTGCTCGGCGAGGTCGGTGACAAGATCCGCATCGCCGGTGGTGAGTTCGGCTCGACGACCGGGCGTCCCCGGCGGTGCGGCTGGCTCGACCTCCCGGCGCTCCGGATGGGCGTGCGGCTGTCCGGGATGCAGTCGCTCGCGCTCACCAAGCTGGACGTGCTCGCGGGCATGTCCGAGGTGTCGGTGTGCGTCGCCTACAAGCTCGATGGCCGCGAGCTCGACGAGCCGCCGATCGACCCCGACGACATCGCCCGCGCCGAGCCGGTCTACGCGTCGTTTCCCGGCTGGGACAAGCTGCCCGCCCACGCCCACGACATCACGGACCTTCCGCCCACCGCGCGGAGCTACGTCGACACGATCTCGAAGATGGCGGGGGTGCCATTCTGCCTGGTGTCGGTGGGGCCGGACCGGACCGAGACGATCCGCCTCACCGATCCGTTCGCTTAAGTATGCTCAACTCCATCGGCTGATTTGGGTTCTACGACTTTCATCGTGATACGATTTTTATTACCAAGAGAGCGCGGACCTGGGGGTCTGAACTCACGAGCGTACGGACCCGCTTCGCTGGTCACGACGCCCGACATTTTGAGCACGGGGAAGATGCATGAAGATCGTATGTGATGCCTGCCAGGCCAAGTACTCGATCTCCGACGACAAGGTTCAAGGCAAGGTCTTCAAGATCCGCTGTAAGAAGTGCAGCAACATCATCGTGGTTCGCGGTGGCGCGAACGCGGCGGAGGCAGCACCGGAGGCGAAGGACACCCGGGTCTACGACTACGGGTACGAAGGCGGCGCCCAGGCGCCCGCCGGCGACGAGTCGGTGTGGCACGTCGTCATCAACCAGGAGCAGGTCGGTCCGATGACCGCTGCCGAGGTCCAGCAGAAGTTCGCTGGCGGCGAGATCGACGGCGAGACCTTCGCGTGGCGCGAGGGCTTCGCCGACTGGTTGCCGCTCGCGCAGGTCGATGCGTTCGCCGCGTTCGTCGCGTCGGGTAGCACGACCGCGGCGGTCAGCCCCGGCACCAGTGGTGGCGTCGCCGCCATGTTCGGCGGCGCTGGCGCGAGCGACGAGTCCGGCACGATGCGCAGCGACCCGGGCGACCTGTTCGCTGCGGCGAGCGGTGGCGCGGGCGCGGCCGAGGACGACGGCGGCGACCTGTTCGGAAGCAAGCCGAAGGCGACGGTGCGCACCCCGGAGCCCGCCGCCGCGAGCGGCGCGGCCGCGAACTCGAAGCTGCGCGGCGAGCGCAACGAGAACTCGGTGCTGTTCTCGCTCGGCAACCTCGCGCAGCTCGCGAGCGACCGCCCGGCCCCGGCGTCGTCTTCTTCGTCGTCTTCGTCTGGCATGGCCGGCGGCGCGACCGGCGCGGCGGGCGGCGAGGGCTCCGGCCTCATCGACATCCGCTCGATGGCGAGCGCGTACCTCGGCCCTGCCGGTGGGGCGGGTTCGTCCAAGCCGTCGGCGTCGGCGGCGATCGGCTCGATCGACGACCTGCCGGTGTTCGGTGGCGGTGGCTTCTCCGATCCCGTCGCGCTCGTGCCGCAGGCCCGGGCCGCGGGCAACAACAAGATGATGTTCATCCTGATCGGCTCGGTCGGCGTGCTCGCCGTCGCGGCGATCATCATGGTCGTCGTCATGATGAAGGGCGGCAAGTCCGACGGCGACAAGGCGGCGGACAAGGTGGCCCTGGCCGACTCCGACAAGGACAAGGACAAGGCGGGGGACAAGGAGAAGGACAAGGACAAGGACGCGGCGAAGGATCCACCGGCGAAGGATCCGGCGACCGATCCGGCCAAGACCGACACCAAGCCGGCCGAAGACCCGCCGAAGACCGATCCGGCGAAGACCGAGACGCCGAAGGCCGACCCGCCGAAGACCGAGCCCAAGAAGGCCGATCCGAAGACCACGACCAAGGTCGAGCCCAAGACCACGACCAAGGTCGAGCCCAAGACCACGACCACGGCCAAGGTCGAGCCGAAGAAGCCCGACGCGGGCGGCTGCGATCAGGTCAGCTGCGTCGTCAGCGGCTACGCCGACGCGTGCTGCGCGAAGTACAAGAAGCCGGGGACGACGACGACGGACACCAAGCCGAAGGGTGACCTCCCCGACGCGCTCGACCGCGACATGATCCAGAAGGGTGTCGGCAGCGTGAAGGCACGCGTCATGACCTGCGGCGACAAGTCGTCGTCCAAGGGCGTCGTCAAGGTCAGCGTCAAGGTCGGTGGCGACGGTCGCGTCGCCGGCGTCACCGTGAAGGAGTCGCCGGATCCGGCGCTCGGCTCGTGCGTCGCCAACGGCATGAAGTCGGCGACCTTCGCCAAGACCAACAACGGCGGCACGTTCTCGATTCCGTTCTCGTTCTAGCCAGTTCTGGCCAGCGGCTTCGACCAGCCGAACGGCGCTCTCGCGAGCGCCGTTCGTCGTTTCATGCGTTGTGGAGCGCCTCCGAGCGGATGTTCCGGAGCAGCGTGGCCTTCTGCGCGGCGGGCAAGAACGACGCGCGCACCGCGTGCTCGGCGCACGTGACGAGCTCGGCCGCGGTGAGATCGAGCGCCGCGGCGGTCGCGCGGTAGTTCTCGCCGATGTAGCCGCCGAAGTACGCCGGATCGTCGCTGTTGATCGTGACGACGACCCCGCGGCGGAGCAGCGTGGCGAAGTTGTGCGCGCGCAGGTCCGAGACGACGCACAGCTTGAGGTTCGACAGCGGGCACACCGTCAACGGGATCTGCTCGCGCACGAGGCGGTCGACCAGCGCCGGATCCTCGTCGCAGCGCACGCCGTGATCGACGCGCTCGAGCTTGAGCAGATCGAGCGCCTCGCGGATGTACGCCGCGGGCCCCTCCTCGCCGGCGTGAGCGACCGGGCGCAGGCCGACCGAGCGCGCCTTGGCGAACACGCGCTCGAACTTGCTGGGTGGGTTGCCGCGCTCGCCGGAGTCGAGGCCGACGCCGGTGAGCTCGTGGCGGTAGGGCATCGCGGCCTCGAGGGTCGCGAACGCGTCCGCCTCGGAGAGGTGGCGGAGGAAGCACAGGATGAGGTCGGACGTGATGCCGTAGCGCCTGTAGGCGTCGTCCATCGCGTCGCGCAGGCCCGTGATCACCACCCCGATGTCGATGCCGCGGGCGGTGTGCGTCTGCGGATCGAAGAACAGCTCCGCGTGGACGACGCGATCGGCGTGCGCGCGGGCGAAATACGCCATCGCGAGCGCATAGAAATCGTGCTTGTCGCGGAGCACGTTGCAGCCCGCGTAGTACAAGTCGAGGAACGACTGCAGGTCGTGGAACGCGTACGCCTTGCGGACCTCCTCGGCGGAGGCATAGGGCAGGGCGATCCCGTGCTTGCCGGCGAGGCTGAACATCATCTCGGGCTCGAGCGAGCCCTCGATATGCAGGTGGAGCTCCACTTTCGGGAGCCGGCGGATCAAGCGCTCGAGCGTCGGAGTGAGGGAACCCATGCCGGGCGCAGCGTACACGCTTGCTCGTCGTCGGTCGCACGGCTAGGGTCGCCGTCCGCACATGTCTGACGAGGCCACGACCCTTCCCCCCGCCACACTCGACTACAACCCGGTCCCCGCGCTCGCCGAGCGACTCGGGCTGGCTCCGAGCTCCGTCGCGGCCGTCGTCGCGATGCTCGAGGAAGGCAACACGGTTCCGTTCATCGCGCGCTACCGCAAGGAACGCACGGGCGGGCTCGACGAGGTCCAGATCCGGGCGATCGAGGAGACCCAGGCGTACCTGATCGATCTCGAGACCCGTCGCGCGACGATCCTCGCGTCGGTCGCCGAGCAGGGCAAGCTCGATCCAACGCTCGAGGGTAAGTTGCGCGCGGCCGCGACCAAGGCCGAGCTCGAGGATCTCTACGCGCCGTACCGCCAGCGCAGGAAGACGCGCGCGTCGGTCGCGCGGGAGAAGGGCCTCGAGCCGCTCGCCCAGCGCATCCTGACGCAGCCGCAGGAGGGCAACCCGGCGGCCGAGGCCGCGACGTTCGTCACCGAGCTGGTCGCGACCGCGGACGACGCGCTCGCGGGCGCGCGCGACATCGCCGCGGAGGTCATCGCCGACACCGCCGAGGTGCGCGCGTGGTTGCGCCGGATGTACTCCGAGCACGGCGAGCTCGCGTCGACCCTCGTCCCCGGCAAGGACAACGAGCCGACGAAGTTCGAGCAGTACTACAACTTCCAGGAGGCGGTCCGCACGATCCCGTCGCACCGGTTCCTCGCGATCCGCCGCGGCGAGGCGGAGGGCGTCCTCCGCGCGCACGTCGTGATCGACGAGACCCGGGTCGAGGCCGGCATGCAGCGGCTCGTGCGCGAGCGGCTGCCCGAGGGCAACGCGACGTCGCCGTGGGCCGATCAGCTCCTGGTCGCGATCGCCGACGCGCGCAAGCGCCTGCTCGGGCCGTCCGTCGAGAACGACGTGCGCGCCGAGCTCAAGCAGCAGAGCGACGTGGCGGCCGTCGACGTGTTCGCGCAGAACCTGCGCAACCTGATGCTCGCGGCGCCGCTCGGCGCGGCGGCGGTGATCGGCGTCGATCCGGGGCTGCGCACGGGCTGCAAGTGCGCCGCGATCGACGCGACCGGCAAGTTCCTCGGCACGGTGACCGTGTACATCACGCAGGGCGAGGGCCAGCTGGCGCGCGCCAAGGAGGACTTCCTCGCGTTCGTGCAGAAGTTCCAGCCGCGCGCGATCGCCGTCGGCAACGGCACCGGCGGGCGCGAGGCCGAGGCGTTCGTCAAGAAGGCACTGGGTGACGCCGGCATCAAGCCGGGCCCGACCGTCGTGCAGGTCAACGAGGCCGGCGCGAGCGTGTACTCGGCTTCGGATCTCGCGCGCGAGGAGTTCCCCGAGCTCGACCTGACGATCCGCGGGGCGATCTCGATCGCGCGACGGCTCCAGGATCCGCTCGCCGAGCTCGTCAAGATCGAGCCCAAGGCGATCGGCGTCGGCCAGTACCAGCACGACGTCCACCAGCCGCTGCTCGGCAAGAAGCTCGGCGACGTCGTCGAGAGCTGCGTGAACCACGTCGGCGTGGAGCTCAACACCGCGAGCGCGATGCTGCTCGGCTACGTCGCCGGCATCGGCAAGTCGCTCGCCAAGAAGATCGTCCTCCACCGCGACTCGCACGGCGCGTTCGCGGCGCGCGGGCAGCTACTCAACGTCCCGGGGCTCGGCCCCAAGGCGTTCGAGCAGGCCGCCGGCTTCTTGCGGATCGCCGAGGCGCCGAACCCGCTCGACCGCTCGGCGGTCCACCCGGAGCGCTACCCGCTCGTCGAGCAGATGGCGACCGACCTCGGCGTCGGCCTGCCCGAGCTGATCGGCAACCAGGAGCTCGTCGACAAGATCGATCTGTCGAAGTACGTCAGCGGCGACGTCGGCGAGCCGACGCTGCGCGACATCGCGGGCGAGTTGCGCAAGCCCGGCCGCGATCCGCGCGCCGAGTTCGCGCCGCCGGCGTTCCGCGAGGACGTCACCGGGCTCGACGACCTCAAGCCCGGCATGGTGCTCGAGGGCGTCGTCACCAACGTCACCGCGTTCGGCGCGTTCGTCGACATCGGCGTGCACAACGACGGGCTCGTCCACGTGTCGCAGCTGTCGGACACGTTCGTCGCCGATCCGGCGGCGGTCGTGAAGGTCGGCCAGAAGCTCACCGTGCGCGTGCTCGAGGTCGACCTGGCGCGCAAGCGGATCTCGTTGACCGCGAAGAAGCCGCAGGCCGAGCGCGCCGCGCAGGCGCCGCGCGGCGACCGTGGCCCGCGCCCGCAGGGTGATCGTGGCCCGCGTCCGCCCGGCGGCGGCGGTGGTGGTGGCGGCGATCGAGGCCCGCGACCGCAGCACGCCGGTGGCGGTGATCGCGGCCCGCGTCCGGCTGGTGGTGATCGCGGCCCGCGCCCGCAGGGCGACGCGCCGCGCCCGCCGCAGGGCGACGGCCCGCGCGCGTATCGCGGCGGGTCGCAGCAGAACGGTGGCGGGGCGTCATCGCCGTCGGCCCCATCGGCGGCTCCGTCGGTGGCGCCGCACGCCGGTCCGTCGCACGATCGTGGTCCGCGGCGTGACGATCGCGGCCCGCGTCCCTCCGGCGGTGGCGGTGGCGGCGGTGATCGTGGTCCGCGTCGCGACGATCGTGGCCCACGGCCGCCGTCGCAGAGCACCGGCGGTCCCGAGCGCCGTGACGACCGCGGTCCGCCGCCGCGGCGCGACGAGCGCCCGGCCGAGCCCGCCGCGGGCTGGGGCGTCGCGGGCTTCACGAACAACCCGTTCGCCAAGCTGGTTGGTAAGGCAAAGAAATAACAGGGTAATCAGGCGGATCTGGAGTCCGTCTCCCGTTTGTCTCCCTCGGCTGGTACCCTGGGAGGTATGACCGTCAAGAAAGTCGAACGAGCCGACGGACCGCGGTGGCAGGTCTACGGGCGCCGCGACGGGCAGAAGGTCTACGTCGGGACGTACGAGTCCAAGCGCGAGGCCCAGGCGGCGGATGAGGACCATCGCACCACCCAGCGCAAGATCGACCGCGGCGAGCTGCCGCCCCAGGTCGACACGCAGCGGACGTTCGGCGCCGCCGTCAAGCAGTGGCTCGCGATGCTCAAGGACACGGGGTCGCGTTCGTTCGACGAGTACACCGGGCGGGTGGACCTGTACCTCCTACCAGCGTTCAAGGAGACCCCGCTCGTCGAGATCCGCAAGAACGACGTGATCCAGTGGCGTGATCAGACGGTCCAGCGCGTGTCTGCCGCCACCGTGAACACGACCATGGGGACCCTGTCCGCCCTGTTCACGTGGTGTATCGGGCGCGACTGGCTCGAGCACAACCCCTGTCACGGCGTGAAGCGCCTCAAGGCGGACTCGCGGGTGTTCCCGTGGCTCGACTCCACCGAGGCGATCACGCGGCTGCTGGCCGAGTGCCCGGAGCACATCCGCACCGTGATCGCCGTGCTGGTGGGGACCGGGATCCGCCTCGACGAGGCGCTGCACCTCCGGTGGGACGACATCGACCTGGAGCACCGCCTGATCACGGTGCATCGCGGGCGCCGCGGACGCACAACGACCGGGACGACCAAATCCGGCAAGGCGCGCCGGGTGCCGATCTTTGACTCGGTGCTCGGGGTGCTCAAGGCGATGAAGCTGGCGCGGGGATCGAGCCCCCTGCTGTGGCCCGGCGGCTACCGGCGCCTGCGGGGGCGCGCGCCCGACCGCGCGCTGTCGCAGACGGCCGTTCGCGATCCGTTCAAGCTGGCGGTCGTCCGGGCGGGCTTGCCGGCCGCGCTGCGGCTCCACGACCTGCGCCACACGTTCGCGTCCCTGTTCCTGGTCGACGGCGGCGACATCTTCAAGCTGTCGCGGATCCTGGGGCACAACTCGGTGTCGATCACCGAGCGGACCTACGCGCACCTGAAGCCCACCGCCTACGCGGAGGACTACGGGCGCGTCGCGTTCCGCATGCCGGCGGACGCCAAGGTCCTCAGCCTGGTGAAATAGGCGCGACCCGGCACGCCGCCATCCACTCATCGAGATCGGCGACATCGAACACGACGAGCTGCGGTCCAAGCCGGATGTGCGGCACCTGCCGGCGGTGCACCATCGACCTCAGCGTCTGGACCTTGATCCCCAGGTGCCGCGCAGCCGCGGCGTAGCCGATGCGTTCGCCTGCGGTCGCGGCTCGTTCCGCGGCGCCGCTCGGCGCACGCGCGCCTCTGATGAACGCGTCGGCCACGTCTCCCTCAGCCATCCGACGACGTGCCCGGTGCGTCCGACGTCGGCTGCCACGGGGGCTGGGCATCGATTGAGTCGCCGGCCGCCTCCTGGCCGAGGTTCTCGGCGTGGTCGTCGGCCGGCGCCCAGGCCGTGCCCATGGCGGGCGGCGCTGCGTCGCACAGCGGCTCGATCGCCCCCTGGGGCGGCCCGAGCGGCGCGAACACCACGCCGCACACCACCTTGTTGCCAGCCGCGCGAAAGCACGCGACCTCGGTGAGGACCAACTCGGCGCGGTCCAGCCCGCGGGCAGCCCGGAACTCCGCCATCGCGCTACCACCCTCGGCATCGCTACCCTCGTGACCATCGAACTCGACCTGCGGATTCTTGACGTGTGACATGAAGACCTCCAGCCCGTGGTGGGCTCGAAGTCACCGCGCTACTTCGCAGGGCGCGCCGCTACCCTGGTCGTGGCGGGGGCGCTACCCGGAGGGAGCGCCTCGCTACCCGGGCGGTTGCGCCTACCGCTCGACGTCCCAGGCGATACCGTCGCCCGACCGGTACGTGCAGTAGAGTCCGGTGGTTAGCCGGCGGCGGAGGTGAGCGGCCAGGGCCGGTTGGCGCGCATCGAGGCTCGCGATCGCCTTCGCGATCGCCTTCGACACGGCCTTGCGCGCGCGCTCGTCGTCGGGGCAGGCGACCTTGAGGGCGCCGCTCGGCCGCGTGGCTCGCAGCACCTCGTCCTGCAGGTCCTCCTTCTTGGCCTCGAGGCTCTCGATCCGCGCGAGGTCGTTGTTGGCGCGCGCGGCTTCGAGATCCGCCTCGATGTCGGCGAGTTCCCCCCGGTACGCGGCGAGCGCCATCACGCGCGACGAGATCCGCCCGAGCAGATCGTATGGCAGGTGTACCCAGTCCGCGGTCATGCCATCGCGCGAGTTGACGGCGCGCACGGCGAGGGTCTCCTCGTAGGTGCGCGCATCGCCCATGACGCCGACGGACTGCGCATGAGTCGATCGGGTCGTACACACCTACGGGGACCTGTGCCAGGCGGTCACCGAGCTCGCCCGCGAGCTGCGAGCGCCGATCACCGTCGAGGAGTTCCACACGTTCAACCGCTGCCTGGACAACGCGATGGCCGACGCGGTCACCGAGTTCGGCCGCCAGCGCGATCAGGTCGTGACCTCCGAGGGCCAGCAGTCGATGAACGAGCGCCTGGGGTCGCTCACGTACGAGCTGCGGAATCTGCTCAGCACCGCGAGCCTCGCCTACGAGGCGATCAAGAGCGGCGTGTGCGCGGGGTTTTCGAGCACCGGTGCCAGGGCGAAGCGCACGTGAACGATGTTGTCGTTCGGATCGATGTCGGCATTGGTGACGGCCATCGTCTGCGTGAGGGAGTTCACCGATTGGCCGTTGTTGAAGTCGTTGGAGCTGTGAAAGTTGACCTGCGCGCATTTGGCGCCATACCGGCAAACGCGGAGCGAAGCGCCGTTGCCGAGGTCGGCCTGCGCTGCGTTCGACGATGCGATCGTGGTGGTGAGCGCGACGCCGCCTGCGCCGAGGTTGAGTCCCGCGCGCGTCTGCGGGGTCAGAATGGTATCGCCCCCATTGGAATTGGCGTAGGTCGTCAGCGCCCAGGGCGCCGGAGGAACCAGTCCGGTGGTGCCGGTCTCGAAGTCGCCGTTGGTAAATACTGCCGCCGACGACTGCCCGACGCTCTCGGTCTGGGTGGTGCATGCAGCAAATACGGGCAGCGCGATGAGCGCAGCTGCCGACAAAATACGTGTAGCTGTGGTGCGAAGTTGCATGAGGGCGGATTCCTTCGGGCGAACGTTGCAGATGATTCGGTCAACATCTCGTTCGCTGACGCCCGAAGTGTATACGTTCACGGGGCGCATGACGAACCAGCGAGCAGGGAAGGAGTCTTGCGGCCGCGTAGCGAAGCGTGAAGCGCAGCGTGGAGATACGTGAGGACGTGACGGGCGCACGGCGAGATGACTGACGAGAACCGCAAGCCTCGGGTTGCCGAGCCGCAGCGTCGGCAAGGCGTGATTCGGTTCGAGATGCCCGAGGACTCCTTGCCTCCGACCCACGCTGCGCGTGTCTTGTGGGAGGTGGTTGGGACGCTCGATCTGGGCGCGTTTCTGCGCGGTGTGAAGGCTGTCGACGGCACCGTCGGGCGAAAGACGTTGTCGCCGCAGATGAAGTTGACGCTGTGGCTCTATGCGATCTCGAAAGGTGTAGGCAGCGCCCGCGAGATCGCACGGCTCGTGCACAGCGACGACGGGTACCGGTGGATCGTTGGCGATCTCGAGGTCGGCCACCACGCGTTGTCCGCGTTCCGTGTCGGGCATGGCGCAGCTCTCGAGCAACTGATGACCGATATCCTCGGGTCGCTGATGCACAGGGACGTGCTGTCGCTCGACCTCGTCGCACAGGACGGCATGCGTATTCGCGCAGCGGCAACGGCACCCTCGTTTCGCGGTATCGAGTCGCTGCTCGAGTGCCGGGAGCAGGCGGCGGTACACCTCAAGGCGACGCTGGCGAACGCCGACGATCCGGAAGTCTCGGCCGGACAGAAGGCCGCGCGAGAGGCTGCTGCGCGCGACTTCCAACAACGGGTTGAGGCCGCGATCTCGACGGTGGTGGAACTCCAGAAGACGCGCAAGCCGTCGGAGAAACCGGCCCGTGCATCGACGACGGATGCCGAAGCGCGCGTGATGAAGATGGCGGACGGTGGCTTCCGACCTGCCTACAACGTCCAGATGGCCACGGCTGGTTCTCCGCTCGGCGGACCGCGCACGATCGTGGGAGTGCAGGTCACGAACGTTGGAAGCGACATGCGTTCGATCGCGCCGATGCTCGAGCAGGTCAAGCTCCGCACCGGACAGCTGCCCAGGACGATACTCGCCGACGCCAACCATGCGGCACACGGCTGCATCCACACAGCGACGGAGGCAGGGGGGAGGTATTGATCGCGGTGCCGAAACGCTCGCAAAACGCAGGCGCAAACGCCGACGTCGACCCAGCACTCGGGGCGTGGCGCGTGCGGATGACCACCGACGCGGCCAAGACGCTCTATCGGGCCCGTGCGAGCCTGTGCGAGCTCATGAACGCGCACCTGCGCAATCACCACGGTCTCGAGCAGTTCCTGGTCCGTGGTCTCGCGAAGGTGACCTGCGTCGCCTTGCTCGGGGTGATCGCGTCGAACATTCTGCAGCACGCCGCGAACCTCCTTGCCTGACCCGCAATCGAGTTGACGTTGTCGTCCTCTTCGACCTCGACCCCC
>JAPLLF010000006.1 GCA_026387715.1 Pseudomonadota bacterium | reverse complement strand
CGCGAGCTCGGTCGGCACGAGCGCCGCGACCGCCTGCTCGAAGCCGAGCACGGCCTCGAGATCGCCGTGCGCCCGAGCGAGCCGTGTCGCGCGGTCGAGGATCGCGCGCTTCTGCTCGTGATCGAGCGTCGCGTCGGCGATCGTGCGCAGGCGCGCGAGGGCGTCGCCGATCTTGCCGGCCTCGGCGTCGAGCTCGACGAGCGCCTCGATCGCCGGCGAATAGTCGGGCATCGCCTCGAGGGCCTTGCCGAGCGCGGCCCGCGCATCGGCTTCCTGCGTCGCACTTTCGACGTGATGCGCGAAGAGGTCAGCCGCCTGCACGAACAACGCGGCGGCCGCGCCGGCATCCGGCGTGCTCGGCTGTCCGGGCCCGAGCCACGTGCCCAGCAAAGAGGCGGTCGCCGCGGCGAGGTACGTCCTGGCGAGCTCGCCATACGGTTCGATCGATCCACCGGCGATCGCGCCGAACGCGTCGCGCTCGGCAGCGCTCGTGAGGACGACGAAGCCCGGTGCCTGGGCCTCGAGCGACGCGAGCAGCGCGCGCGCTTGATCCCGCTGACCACCACGCAGCAAGGCGTCGGCGCGGCGGATCGACAGGACCATCGCGCGACCGGGGTCGCCTTCGACGGCCTGCCAGCTCTGGACGAGCTCCGCGAGCGCCTCGTAACGCCCCAGCTCTTCGGCGAGCTCCGTGAGATCGGCGAGGACGACGGGCTCTCCCGGGGCGAGCGCGAGCGCCTGCTGGAGCGTCTCCCATGCCTTGTCCGGGGCCTCGGCGCGCACGATCTGCGCCTGCCGGCGACGCAACGCCACGAGCTCGCGGCGGATCGCGGTCGCCCGGGTGGTCGACGAGGTCGGGTCGACCTCCCCCGTCCCGAGCGCGCCCAGCGATCCGAGCAGCAGGTTCGCGAGCGCGTCGATCGCCGCGGACGTATCTTCCGTGGTGCCGTGTGCCTCGGCGATGCGCAGGCGCTCGCGCGCGATCCGCTCTCCGAGGGTGGCGTCGCCGAGCGTCTGCGCGATCTGGGCCGCGCGATCGAAGGCCGTCTGTGCGCGGGGATACTCCGTGGCGCCGGCCGCGCGGCCGACCTCGAGGTGATAGGCGATCTTGCGCGCCGGCTGCTCGACGGCATCGGCGAGCGACTCCCACACGTCGAGCAGCGCCGGACGATCGTCGGCGACCGCGACGACGCGCTCGAGCTCGAGCAAGGCGCCCTGATGCCCCGGGGCGAGCTTGACCGCCTCGTCGAGCGCACTGCGCGCGTCGGCCGCCGTCGTCGCGTCCTGGCTCACGAGATGGCCGATGACCCGGGCCTTCTCGAGCAACAGATCGGCGCGCTCGTAGTCGTCCTGCGCGTAGTCCACCTCGGCCGAGATCAGCTTCGCGAGGTTGGGCCACAGCTCGCGCCGGTAGAACACGCGGTGGATCGCCCACAGGTTCGGACGCAGCGAAGGATCGAGGGAGAGCGCTCGGTTGTACGCCTTGACCGCACGCGCCTCGTCGGCGAGGCGGCGTTCGTAGAGCTCGCCGAGCTCGTAGGCGAGCATCGCCGCCGCGCTCGGATCCTGATCGGCCAGGCCCTCGAGCTCCGCGAGCATCGCGTCGGCGCGCTTCTCGAGCCCGGAGTCACCGAGCTCGGAGATCGCGCGGTCGAGCACCGTCGGTGAGTCGAGCTGCGCCTCGAGGGGCTGATCGACGACGATGTTCGCGTCGCCGGTGCCGATCTCCATGTCGCCACCACCACCCGCGAACGGCGTGGCGTTGCGGTCGTGATCGCGCTCCTGCTCCTCTGGATCGGCGCCGTGGTCGTGGTCGTGACCAACGCCGTGACCAACGCCGTGACCAACGCCGTGACCAACGCCGTGACCAACGCCGTGA
>JAPLLF010000856.1 GCA_026387715.1 Pseudomonadota bacterium | reverse complement strand
CGCCGGCGAGCAGCGCGACGCCCTCGTGCAGGCCGAGCGAGCCGGTGGCGAGCACCTCCCCGCCGTCGGCCTCGACGAGGAAGCTCGTCATCGTCGGGTTGGCGACGCCGAGCGTCGCGAGCGGCCGGATCACCGCCTCCTGCGCGGGATCGTCGCACCAGCCGCGCACCGACGCGTCGATGAACCGCGCGCCGTCGACGCGCGGATCGATCCTGCGCACGACGAGGCCCCTTGGCACGACGATCGGCTCTGCGAGGTGATCGTCGACGATCGGCCGCACGAGGATCGTCGACATCTCGATCGGGCGATAGCCGCGCGCGACGAGCAGCGCCGTGGTCTCGACGCCCGCGAGCGGGCTGACCTCGTGTTGTGTCGTGCAGCCGCACGCGTCGAAGAACGCCTCGATCGCCGCGAGCTGCGCGGCGGTCGCAGGCTGAGCCAGCCCGAGCCCGAACGTCTGGCTCATCGGCGAGGCCGGGCCGTCGTACAGCGCGATCGTGCCGTCGAAGTCCTGCCGGCGCGCGCCCGCGTCGGGGCTCACGCGCTGGCGAGCGTCGACGAACGACGCGCCGATCGCGCCCTCGGCGCCCTCGAGTCGCTGCGACAGCGCGCGATCCATGAACATCGCGGAACTGTCGCACGATGCAGAGGCCACGACCTCCATCACGGCGCGCACGGTCGTAGGCATTCGTGGGTATAGAGTTGCATCCCGGTGGCCTCGAAGAAGTACCAGCTCGTCGTCCAGCTCGCGGGCGACTACTTCGCTTCATTCGACGCGATGATCGCGTTCGAACGGCGGCTCGCGGCGTACCTACCCAAGACCCATGTCGTCGATGGCCACGACACCGGCGCCGGCACGACCAACATCTTCATCGACACCGACTCCCCGGTCGCCGCCTACAAGATCGTGCGACGGATCTCGACGCGTGCGACCGAGCGACGCATGCGGATCGCCTATCGCTCGGCGCGCGGCAGCAAGTTCACGAACCTGTGGCCACGCCGTGATCCAAGGCCGTTCGACTACGCGTACGCGGACGGATTCGATCCGTTTGCGCCCGCGGCCAAGCGCAAGATCCCCAAACGGTCACCGCGCGGCACCCGCGCCGCATGACCCGGGGATCGGCCTGGCTCCAGGGTGCGATTCGGCGAATCCACTCCGCCGGATCCGCGCGCGTTGTCGGAGACTGCGGACCATGGCCGCGACGACGAACCCAGAGCTCCTGCAGACGACGGCCGGCGACCTGCCCCTCGAGGAGGTCCAGCTCAGCGTCCACGATCGGACCTGGACGGTGCTGCACACCGGCGCGATCATCAGCCGCGAACAGGAAGCGGAGTTCCTGCGCGGCGACGGCGGTCCCCTGCGCCCGTTCGGCATCGTGCTGTGGCCCGCGGCGATCGCGCTCGCCCATGCGCTCGCCGCGCGCGCGCTCGCCGGCAAGCGGATCCTCGAGCTGGGCGCCGGGACCGGACTGCCCGGGATCGTCGCCGCGTCGCTGGGCGCCCACGTCGTGCAGACCGATCGCCAGAAGCTCGCGCTGCACGTGTGCGCGCAGAACGCCGAACGCAACGGCGTCGCGACGATCGTGCATCGCCTCGCGGACTGGACCGCGTGGGACGATCTCGAGCGCTACGATCTCATCATCGGCTCGGACATCCTCTACGCCGAGGAGCTGCATCCGGCGGTGCGCCACATCCTCGAGACCAACCTCGCGCCGGGTGGGGTGGTGCTGCTGGCCGATCCGTATCGGGCCGCGAGCCTGGGCCTGCTCGAGGCGATGGAGACCTCCGGGTGGCGGATCACGATGGACAAATGGACGGTCGGCATCACGCCGCCGCCGCGGGCCGTCGGCGTCTTCACGCTGACGCGGGCGTAGCGGCGCGATCGCGGCGGAGATCCGCCCCACCCGGGATGGGGATCGGCGATGGTGCGGCGATGCGCTGGGTGGCGATCTTGCTGGTGTCGACGGTCGCGTCCGCGCAGCCGGCGACGACGTCCGGTTCGATCCGTGGGCGCGCCGCACCGGGGACCGTGGTGACGGTCGCCGCGGGTCGCGACGTGCGCACGGTACGCGCCGGCGCGGACGGCGTGTTCGAGCTCGACCGGCTCGCGCCGGGCGACTACGACGTGACGATCGGCCCGCCTGGCAGCACGACCGTCCGCCGCGTCCGCGTGACGGCGCTGACGGTGACCACGGTCGACGCGCCCGTCGAGCTGTCGCCGGCGCTGACCTTCACGCGCGATCGCCGCGACCTCCGCGACGTCCCACAGCCCGTGGCGGTGGCCGCCGCCGCCCCGCCGACGGCGCGCGGCGTCGCCGATCGCTATCTCGTCGACGGCATCGACGGCGAGCTCGTCGACTCCACCGAGGCACCCACGCTGCCCGTCGAGTTGCTCGACAGCGTTTCGGTGCTGCGCGGCGGCGCGCCCGCGGCGTTCGGCGACGGGCTCGGCGATCCGGTCGCGGTCGTCACCCGCCGCGGCACGAACCGGTTCCACGGCTCGGTGTTCGGCGCGATCACGCCCGGGGGGCTGACGGCCCCGCGGATCATCGACGCGGCGCCGTCGCAGGCGACCGTCGCGATCACCGCGAGCGATCCGAGCTACGCGACCGGCTTCGGCGCTGACCTCGGCGGCCCGATCGTGCGCGACCACGCGTGGTTCTACGTCGCGATCGCGCCGCAGCTCGCGCGCACCGATCACACCCGCGAGGTCCGCCGCCGCGTCGACCTCGACCGCGACGGCGAGCCCGATCGCGACCCGGTCACGGATCGCCTGCTGCTGCAGACGCTCGACACCAGCGTGCGGTCGACGTCGCGACGCGTGACGCCGATGCTCGGCAAGCTCGACCTCGCGATCCCGCACCACCAGGGCGCGCTGTCCGCGAGCTACGCGCCGTCGCGCGGCGTCGATCCCGAGCTGCTCGGCGATCCGTCCGCGAGCTACCGGCGGTGGGGCAGCACGCTCGACGCGAGCGCGCGGTGGACGTCGATGCTCTTGCGCGACGACGCGCTCCGGATCGACGCCGCGCTCACCTGGCATCGCCGCACCGACAACGCCGGCGCGCTCGATCCGACGTTCGATCGCAGCCCGAGCCACACCGTCGACGACCACGAGGCGATCACCGGCTGCTACGACGACTTCTCCGTCATGCAGGATGACTTCCCGCTCGTGATCAACTGCCCGACCGACGGCCGGGGCAACGACGGCGGCCCCGGCGTGCTGCGCGGCGATCGCGCGGACCGTCGCGCGGTGCACGCGAGCGCC
>JAPLLF010000165.1 GCA_026387715.1 Pseudomonadota bacterium | reverse complement strand
GCTGCGGCTGCGGCTGCGGCGGCATCATCCCGGAGATCCCAGGCCCCAACCCTCCCTGAGGCAGCTGAGCCGCGACGGTCGCCTTCGCCCACGCCGGTGGCTGCGACGGCGCCGTCGGCATGGGCATCGCGGCGGCCGTCGGCAACGCGGCCGCGATCGGCGCGCCGAACGGCCCCTGGGGCAGCGGCTGCTGCATGATGTGCGGCTGGCCGGCGAGCATGTTCGCGAGCTGATGCGGACCGATGGCCGTCTCCGGTGCGGTCTTGCGGCTCGAGGCCACCGAGCGTGACAGCGACGGGATCGGGTCGTCGGGCAGCGGTCCCGCGGCGAGGTTCACCGCGCTGCGCACCTTGGTGCTGGGCCCCGGCTTGCGCGCCGCCGGGATCTTGGTCTCGTCGTTTCCGTCGTTGCCCTCGTCGAGCTCGACCAGCTCGTCGTCGTCGAGCTCGACGGTCGAGCTCTCGATCTGGTTCTTCTTGGGCAGCGGCTTGCGCGCCGCCGCAGGTGCCGCGCGCTTCACCGACCCACGGGCCTCGGCGAGGTCCGGGCCACGGCGCGTGCGGGCCGACACCGGCGGCGCCGCCAGCGCGCCGAAATCCTCGTCTTGCCCGTCGAGCTCGATGCCATCGAGCTCCGGATCGACCTCGACGGTGCCCGATCGATCGCCGACCGCGAGCACCTTCGGCGTGGGCATCGGCTGGGGCGACACGTCGACGAGCGAGACGCTGGTCTTCTTCTTCGCTGCGGGCGCCGCGAGCGACGTCGGCCGCGTGTAGTTCCCGTCCGGATCGTCCTCCCCACCCTCACCCCACATTTGGGGCTTCGAGCTTGGACCACCGGTCTTCGCCTTCGGCCGATCGCGCGCGGTGTTGCGCTCCTCGTCCTCCGGGTGACTGGGATAGTGCTTGGTGTCGCCGCCGCCGCCACCTCCCCCGAGGAACCCGATGGATGGATGACTCGTGTTCTGGGTCGGACGATGACTCGCCCGACGCGCCTCGTCGAGGAGCGCGGCGAGCTGCGCGTTGTAGGGATCCCGCGTGCAGAGCTGCTGGAACAGCTCGATCGCGCCTTGATGATCGCCCTTGCGCAGGAGCGCCTCACCCTTGAGGGTCCTGGCGACCGTCGAGCCTTGATCGAGCTCGAGCGCGACGCGCATCTCGGCGAGCACCTCGTCGAACCGCTTGAGCGCGAGCAGCGCCTGGCCGAGCACGATCCGGCCCTCGACCGTCGTCGGACGACCGAGCAGCCCCAGGCGGCATACCTTGACGGCCTCCTGGAATTGGCCGGCGTCGACCAAGGCCTGGCCACGCGTGACGAAGTCGCTCTGTTGCATCGCCAGCGACGGAGATTGTACCGCACCAGGCGCGTTTGGCGTCAGCGATCGACGGGCGGATCGGCCGCCGGAACCGTGCGATCCGCGGTGACCGGAGAGGCCTTGACGGCCGGCTCGGTCACGCCGGGCATCTCCGGCCCCCGCAGCCGGGTGTCGTCGACGAGGTACCAGTCCTTGCCGTGGCGCTCCCACGTCTGGATCGACTGGGTCTCGCGCAGGGTTCCCTCCGAGGTGAGATACCAGGATCGCTTGATCTGGACCTTGGCTTCCATGCTGGTCTTGCCGGTCGGCTCGACCTTGACCACCTCGTAATCCGAGATCTTGAGGTCGTGGGAGCGCTCGTCCCACTCGTCGATGAACGTCGCCCGCTGCCTCGGCGGCAGCGCGTTCGCGGCCAGCGCGAACCGCTCCCAGCGAACCCCCTCGTTGTAGGCGCGGACGGTGTCACCGAGCGCCTCCATCGGCTTGGGGGCCCCACCGCAGCCACTGAGTAAAATTCCCACGAGGAAGATCGATCGCATCGGCATCATTCTGGGGCTCCTCCGCCGCGCTTCGCGCGTACGGCCTTGATGGCATCGAGCTCGCGCTTGCCGAGCTCGCGGGTCGCGACGAGCACGGCGAGGAAGGTCACGCCGACGATCACCGCTTCGACGAGGGTCATCAGCTTGCCGTGGAACGGCAGCACGCGCCCGACGGCGATCGCGACGCCCGCCGCCAGCGCGATCCGCGCGAGGCTCGCGAGCGGCAGCACCGAGCCGAGCCGGCGCTTGAGGAAGACCCCGGAGATCACCGCGCCGATGACCATCGCCCCCCCGGTGACCGAGGCCGCCGCGACGAGTACGTGGTCGGTGCCCGCGGTCATCGAGATCGCGAGGTAGTCGCCGACGATCGCGATCACCAGCGTGATCGCGGCCGAGATGATCGCGTCGCGGGTGTGCCCGGCGCCGTTGAGGATCGTGCCGGCGATCGCGAAGATCGAGAACGCGACGTTGCCGAGCGCGAGGGCGGCGAGCGCCGGGCCCCCGAGCTGCGCGTAGTCCGGGGCGTACACGAGCCCGAGGATGTCGACGGGGTTGGCCGCCATCACGACGGCGATCGCGAGCGCGAACATCAGCGAGTAGCGCGTCGTGATCTCGACGTAGCGGCGCGTGGTCTCCTTGTCGTCGGTGAACGTCGAGCGCGAGATCAGCGGGAACACCACGAACGTCGCCGCGATGATCGCCTGGTACGACAGCCGCCCGAGGTTCTGGACCGCGCCGTAGTAGGCGTTCTGGACGTCGGCGAGCTCCGACGGCACCGCGTGGTAGCCGGTAGCGCCCCGCGCCCACGGGATCACGGCGTCGGCCGACGCGGCGAGCTCCTTGGCGTGCCCCGAGAAGTACTCGGTCGTGAGCCGCTTGATGAGGATGCTGTCGACGAACATCAGCGCGTTGAACAGCGCGAGGTAGACGGCGACGCCCGCGAAGAACGCGAGCATGGGCGCGACCGGCACCCGATCGGCCTCGGCGATCGCGCCCGGCAAGCCGATCCACATGATCGACGCGACGAGGATGATGCCGACCGCCGCGACCCAGCCACCGACGACGCCGACGACGCC
>JAPLLF010000496.1:9306-13781 GCA_026387715.1 Pseudomonadota bacterium | reverse complement strand
CTTCTGGATCGATTCGGTGACCCCGCCGTCGTCGACCAGCACCGTGAACAGGCCGTCGCCGCGCGCGATCTGGGCGGGTAGCTGGAACCGCGCGGTCGCCTTGCCGTCCTTGTCGGTCGTGATCGCGACGCGCGCGATCTCGACGTCGTCCACGGTGAGGACGCCGGTCAGCGCGCGGTCGGCGAGCGGCTCGCCGGTCGCGCGCTTGACGTCGATCGCGGCCGTCACCTGATCGCCCGCGCCATACGCTTTGCGGAGCAGCTCGACGGTCTTCTTGAGGCGCGGCGCCTCGTAGGTGTTCACGATGATCCGCTTCGTCTGGAGCGTGCCGTCGTCGGCGGTGAGCTGGATCGTGTACTCGCCACCCTCGATCTCGGCGGGGAGCGCGAAGTCGTTCTGGCCGACGCCGCCCTGCGCGAGGATGCGCTTGTCGAACACCGTGGCGCCCCGTGGGGAGATCAACTGGGCCCGCAAGCCCTGCTGCACGCCGACGAGCGAGCCGGTCGCGCGGAGGTCGGCGCGAAACCAGATCGTCTCGCCGGGTTGGTACAGGGGCTTGTCCGTCATCACGTAGGCGCGGCGCGTGCTCGCGCGCCCGTAGTGGGCGGCGATCGCGGCGTCGATCGAGCGGATCGCGGCGCTGGGCGCGAGCTTGCTGGGCGCCAGCGCCGCGATCGTGGCGTCGGTCTTCGTCGTGGCCGGGGTCGATGGCTGGGTGGTTGGAGGTGGGCTCGAGCCACAGCCGAGGACGAGCGACAGCGTGAACGGGAAGCACCAGAGGCTACGGGGCATCACGGTGACCAACGCAGCGCCGCGCGAAACGATCTGGCATCAGGTATGCTGGCTGACAGTGGACGAGCTCGCGAAACTTCTCGCATTCCTCGACCAGGCGGGTGTCACGGAGCTGGTGCTTGGAACGGGGAGACCGGTCTCGGTGCGACGTCACGGTCAGTACATCGCGATGGGCAAGGAGGAGGTCTCCAAGGCGCAGCTGGGCGGCTGGCTCATCGGGACCCCCTTCGAGGCGTTGATCCCAGGGGCGGATGGCGTCAGCAAGCGCACCGAGCTCGTCGTCATCGGGCGCCGCATCGCGACCGTGCTCACCCGACGGGGCAAGGATCTCACGGTCCGGGTCGAGCTCGTCGCGGGGGTGGCCGTGGAGCCGGAGCCCGAGCCGCCGACGAAGCGCAAGCGCCCGACCCAGCAGCCTTCGACCAAGGCGATCGAGCTCGACGAGCTCTCGCTCGACGACCTCCCGACGTTCGAGCTCGCCGACGTGCCGCAGCGACGCGATCACGCGGCCGAGCGCGCGGAGCTGATGAACCCCGGGACTCCGAAACCACGTACGCGCGCGCCCACGAACTCGATCGCACCCGCGACCGTGCCGCCGGTGAAGTTCAAGAAGCCCGGGGTCGCGGCACCGCGCACGGTCTCGGCGTTCGACATCGAGCTCGACCCAGGCGACGACGCCGATGGTGCCATCGAGCTCGACACCGCGTCGATCCCGGTGCTCGCTCGGGCGGACCTGCCGTCGTCGCCCCCGGTGAAGAAGAGCCCGGTGGAGGTCGCGCCGATCCCCGCCGCCACACCGCGCCGCCCGTCGCTCGAGGTCGACCCCGCACGGCGCGAGCTGCGCCCGCCGCCGCCCCCGTCGAATATGAGCCTGTCGTTCGACGACGATCTGGGACTCTCGCTCGGTGATCTGGGGGACGCCTTCGCGCCGCCGCCGGTCGCGCCGGTCGTGCCGGTCGTCGTCGCTCCGATCGCCGCGCCGATCGCCGCTCCGATCGCCGCGCCGATCGCCGCCGCGGTCGTGCCTCCGATCGTCGCGAGCGGGCCGGCACCCACCGGCGTGACGTTGATCGACGAATCCGCCGACGCGTCGACGATGGTGGCGCTGGTCGCCGCGGCGCGCGCGCGAGGTGCCACCGATCTCCACGTCGCGTCGGGGCGCGCGACGATGATCCGCACGGTCGGCGAGCTCGTCGCGCTGGATCCGAAGCCGTTGTCGGCCGACGCGGCTGCCGCGATCCTGTTGCCGATCCTCGGGCCGCAGCGACGCGCACGCCTCGCCGAGCGGGGTTACGTCGATCTCGCGCTCGATCTGCCGAAGGGCGGCGGGCGACTACGCGCCAACATCTCCCGCCAGCAGCTCGGCTACAAGGGATCGTTCCGGCTCGCGTTCCCGCACCCGCCGACGCTCGAGGAGCTCCACCTCCCGGCCGAGCTCGCGAAGGTCGTCTCGCACCACCAGGGGCTCGTCGTGTTCGCCGGTCCGAGCGGGCACGGCAAGACGACCACGCTCGCCGCGCTCGTCGATCTGATCAACAGCACGCGCCCGCACCACGTCCTGGCGATCGAGGATCCCGTCGAGATCGAGCACCCGCGCAAGCGCGCGGTGGTCAGTCAGCGCGAGGTCGGGCGTCACACCACGTCGTTCGCCGCGGCGCTGAAGGCCTCGCTCCGCGAGGATCCCGACGTCATCGTGATCGGCGAGCTGCGCGATCGCGAGACGGTCGAGATCGCGCTGACCGCGGCCGAGACCGGACACCTCGTGATGGCGACGATGAGCACGCCCTCGGCGGCCAAGACGATCGATCGCCTGATCGACATGTTCCCACCCGACGATCAGAATCAGGTGCGCGCGTCGCTCGCGGGGGCGCTGCGCGCGATCGTCGCGCAGCGGCTCTTGCCGCGACTCGACGGCAAGGGCGTCGTGCCGGCGATCGAGATCCTCACCGGCGTGCTGCCGCTCGCGTCGCTGATCCGCGACAACCGGCTGTTCCAGCTGCCGAACCTCATGCAGCGCGGGCGCGCGTTCGGGATGGTGCGGCTCGACGACTCGCTGCTCGAGCTCGCGCGCTCGGGGGTGGTCGATCAGGAGCTCGCGTTGCGCGCGGCCGACAGCCGCAAGGAGATGCTCGCGCAGCTCCGCCCGGCGCCAACAGTGGAAGCCGCGGCGCCCAAGAAGGGCGGTGGGCTCGGTGGACTGTTCGGCGGCCGAAAGGATCACAACGACCGATGAGCTTCGCGATCGACCAACTGTTCGACCTGCTGATCGAGCGTGGCGCCTCGGATCTTCACCTCGCCGCGAACTATCCGCCGATGTTCCGGCTGGGCGGTGAGCTGGTCCCCGCCGCCGAGCGGGTGCTCGCGGCGCCCGAGGTCGAGGCGCTGATCCTGCCGCTCCTCGATCCGGTGCAGCGGACGCGCTTCCTGACGATGGGCGACCTCGACTTCGCCCACCAGCACGGGACCCGGGCGCGCTTCCGCGCCAACTACCTGCGCCGCATGGCCGGGGCGGGAGCCGTGTTCCGCATCATCCCGTCGAAGATCCGCACGCTCGACGAGCTCGGGGTGCCGGGCGGGATTCGCAAGCTGTCCGACCTGCGCGCGGGGCTCGTGCTGGTCACCGGCCCGACCGGATCGGGCAAGTCGACGACCCTGGCGGCGATGATCGATCACATCAACGCGTCGCGGCCTGGTCACATCCTCACCATCGAGGACCCGATCGAGTTCGTCCACCAGCCGAAGCGCTGCCTCGTCACGCACAAGGAGGTCGGCGAGCACGTGCCGAGCTTCCTCGAGGCGATCCGCAGCGCCGGTCGCGAGAACGCCGACGTGATCCTCGTCGGCGAGCTCCGCGGCGCCGAGACGATGAAGGCCGCCCTGCAGCTCGCCAGCTTCGGCGTCCTGATCTTCGCGACCGTGCACACCAACTCCGCGGCGGCGACGATCGATCGCTTCGTCAACGCGTTCCCAGCCGAGCAGCAGCCACAGATCCGCGGCCTGCTCGCCGACTCGCTCGCCGGGGTCGTCGCGCAGCAGCTCGTGCGCAAGGCCGACGGCAGCAGCGGCCGCGTCGCCGTCCACGAGATCCTGATCGGCTCGCTCGCGCTGGCCTCGCTCATCCGCGAGGGCAAGACGAACCAGATCAGCAGCCTGATCCAGAGCGGGCTCAACGAGGGCATGCAGACGATGGACAGCGCGCTCGAGAAGCTCGTCGCGGCCGGCGCGATCGGCGCGCGCGACGCGCTCGAGAAGGCGCTCGACAAGGAGTCGTTCTCGCGGCTCCCGCTCGTCGTCCGCGCCCTCGATCCGCAGGAGCGCGAATCGCTTCAGGCGTGAGCCTCGGAGTCGCTTCGCCTGCTCGTTACTTGTTCGCTCCGCTCACCCTGGGCCGGCGAAAGCCGGACTCGTAGGCTTCGCCTACTTCTTCATCGTGTGGCAGGTCAGGCAGCCGAAGGCGTTCGGGTGCGCGTCGTCGTAGACCTGCACGCCGAGGATCTTCGCCATGTCCGGCTCCACGACCTTCCCCATGAACTCGGCCATCTTGGGCTCTTGCTTGCCTGCCTTGAGGGCGGCGAAGTCGAGGGCCGGCAGCTCGACGTTCGGCATCTTGAAGTCGGTCTCGGCACCCTTGCCGTGACACGTCTTGCACGTGAGCTTGGCGAACTTCTTGGGGTCGTGACCCT
>JAPLLF010000496.1:0-9300 GCA_026387715.1 Pseudomonadota bacterium | reverse complement strand
CCTTGGTCTTCATGATCTTGGTCTTCTCGTCCTTCGAGAGCTTCATGAAGGCGTCGAGCTCGGGCGGGGGCGGGGGCGGGGGCGGATCGGCGGGCTTGACCGGCTCCGGCTTCGGCTCCGCCGGCTTGGTGGCCGAGCCGGCGGCGTCGGAGCCGCTCCCCATCGCCTCGATGGGCTTGGTCTCGACGGGCGTCGCCGAGCCCGTGGTGGTGGTGTGGGTGGGCGTCTTGCTGCCGCAACCGAGCGCTAGGAAGGTGAACAACGAGAGGGAAGCGAGGATTTTCACGGCGGCACCTTAACGCATGAAGTTGCCGCCGGTCGCATCTCTTCCTGAACAGTGTTGTGCGGCTGGAGCCGCTGCTACTCGGCGGACCCCGAACCGCCGTTCCGGATCCGCTCCGGACGGTGAGCGAAGGCGCCCAGCGGCCGGGCCTTCATGGCGGCCTCGAGCTCATCGGTCGAGACGTCACCGTCCTTGTTCGTATCGAGCGCGGCGGTATCGCCGAAGCGTCGTGCCATCCGACCGCTCGCGGCGAGCTCCTGGGTCGTGACCTTGCCGTCGCCGTCGGCGTCGAGCTTGGTCCGCATCTCCACGGCGCGCGCGTGGCGGGCCGTGTCGCGCTCGGTCTCGCTGATCTTGCCGTCGCCATCGGCGTCGAGCTTCGCCTCGCGCTCCTTGCGCATCTCGTCGAATTTCTGCTTCATCGCCTCGCGCTGCACCGGATCCAGGTCGCGGGGGCGCTCGTCGTCGGCCGCGGCCCCGTCGGGCTTCACGTCGCCGTCGTCGTCGCGCGGGTGATTGCGCCTGGTCGGGAGCTCGATCTTGCCCGATCGCGCGGGTGACTTCGCGACGTCACCCGGGGCAGCTGACGCCGCCGCGCCAGGCGTCGGCTGGGTCGCCGACTCCGACTTGCACGCGCCCAGGGTCAGGGAGCAGGTGAGGACGAGGAGCGCGAGGTGCTTCATGGCCGTGCCGGTATCAAAGCACGGACCACGGGTGCCGGCATCCACCGACGCCTGCGACATCGATCACTCGTCGTCGAGGCCGAGCGTCGTGTCGCCGTCGCCATCGCCTTCGCCCACCGCGCGGGCGGGCACGCGCGAGACGACCATCGCCGGCTGGGTCTCCTCCTGCGAGATGCCCATGTCCTCGAACGGCTTGCGATACGCGGCGGGCAAGCGCGCGAACTGCGCGACGAGCGTCGCGCGCGGGACGAACAGCTCCTCGCGCCGTCCATCGCCGATGTCTCGCTTGAGCACGAGCTCGCCCGACATCCGCGACTTCGCACGGATCGAGCGCGCCAGCGGGGTGAGCTGCGTGAGGAGCTCGAAGGGAACGAGGCGTGGCTCCACGAGGCCGGTGAGCGGATGGCCGGACAGCGTGAGATCGACGAGCCGGCGCTGCTTGGTCAGCCCCGCGAGCGCGGCATCGGTCGCGTCGACGAGCCGGCGCACGGCCGCGACGTCCTCGGGGTCGAGGGGATTCGGCTCGCCCTCGGCGTCGCCCTGGACCGTGATCGCGACCCACGTCGACCCCGTGTCGGTGCACGCGAACCGCAGCCCGGGCGAGACCTTGTTCGCCTGTTCCTTGACGGTGATCACGCGCTCGCCCGTGGTGTGCTCGAACGCGACGACCGCGTAGCGACCGAGGTCGATCGGCGCCGGCTTGGCCTTGCCGAACATGCCGCGCTTCATCATGTGGACGACGATGTTCTCGGCGAGCGTGTCGACGCGGATCGGCGCGCGGTGCGCGTCGACGGCGAGCGAGTACGCGGACGTGAGCTTGCCCGCGGTCGCGATCGCGTCGGCCGCCACCTCGACCCCCCGGGCATCCCACGACATGATCCACGTCGTCTGTGGCAGCTGATGGTTCTCGAAGAACGGCGCGAGCGCGCGCAGCACGCCATCCGCCGCCGTCTTGGGGCTGGCAGCCCCGTCGAGCTGCGCGACGCGCGCCTCGACCTGGCGCTTGGCCTCGGCGACCGCCTGCTTCGCCGCTGTGGTGAGCTTCTCGGCGACCTGCAGGGTCACGCCGCCCGCCTTCTTGTCGGGGACGACGTAGGTCGCGAGCGTGGCGGTCACCGCTGACTCGAGGTCCGCGAGCTTCCCGATCTCGCGCTCTCCGCCCTTGCGTGTCTCGCGGGCGCGCTCTCGCCGTTCGTCGAGCTCCGCGAGCGGCAGGAACGCGTTCGTGCAGGTCTCGACGGCGTCCGTCAGGATCTCGATGAAGTTCTCGTCGAGAGGAAAGGGCGTGCCGTCGCCGTAGCGATACATCCGGGGATCGTATCCCAGGATCGATCCGCGACCTAGTACGTGCCGAGGAGCCCGAGCTGCAGCACGACCGCGTCGACGAACTTGTTGCCGTAGATGAACTGTCCGTCGATGCCCGCGGTGTTCGACGCGACGTCGTCGGCCGGCAGCAGATCGAGGAGGATGGCCTCGCCCTTGACGTTGATCGAGAGCTTGTCGAACAAGCCCCACACCGGCTTGTCGCCCGCGACCGTGATGAGGGTCAGCTTCGCGCCGAGCATGCCGTTGCGGAGCGGCGCGAGCTCGCGGTCGCCGGTGAAGTACTCGCCGGCCGTCGACGCCGTCTGGTAGAAGAACGCGTCCTTGAAGAAGCTCGCGGCGCCCTGCTGGTAGGCGCGGACGTAGAACTTGAGCAGGAGGTTGTTGCCGACGTACTGCGAGTAGCCGAGCTCGAGATCGCCGGCGACCACTTCCCAGGTGTCGTTGTAGAATCGCGCGCTCGCGTGCACGGCGGCGTGCAACTTCGGCAGGAACCGATTGAGCCGAGCCGAGATCGACCACCGCGCGCGGGTGTCGGGGATGTGCTCCTGCGGCGAGTTCGCGCCGATGCGAACGCGGCGATAGGGATTGCTCTGGAACCCTTCGAGGATCTGCCCGTAGAGCGCGACCTGCGCGTTCATCGTCGGCGAGACGTTCTGGGTCACCGTCACCTGGGCGGTGTCGATCGCGAGGTCCTGCCACAGGGTGGTGCCGGGGGTGTCCTTGGCGACGACGCCGGACTTCTTCGCGCAGGCGTCGGCGCCGGTCAGGGCCTTGGCCTCGATCGGCTTGGCCGCGCTGTTGTCGCGATCACAGACCGCGTCGAAGCTGTGGCTGTACGCGATCGCGACCGACGTGTTGCGGCCGGGCAGGTCGATCGTCGCGGTGCCGCCGAGTTGACGCGTCAGGTAGTCGCGCTCGGTGCCGAACGTCGCGCCGAGCTCGAGCTTCGAGCGCTTGCCGGCGAGGCCGATGCCGATCGATCCCTCCTGTCGCACGTCGGAGAACTTGGTCGCCGACGAGATCGCGTCGGCCTGATACACGGTCGAGGTCGCGCCGCTGACGATGTCGGCCGCGTAGGACAGGTCGAGCGCCAGGACGCTACCGAGATCGAATCCGAGCAACGCCTGGGGATGGACCACGAGCAGGCCACCCTTGCCACCATCGCGCTGCTCCGCGAACAACGAGGTCGAGACCTCGGAGCGATCTTCGGCCAGCGCACGCCCCGACGAGATGAGCAGCAGCGCCGTCGCTGTCAGTTGCAGCCGCATCCGCCTCCACCCGCGCCATGACCGCCGGACGCACCCTCGCGGTTGGACCTGATGTGATCGTCCGCGGAGGTCTCGTGCGGATCGTCGTCGAACACCATCACCTGATCGGCGAGGAACTCCTTCTCGGACGCGCGCACCGCGAACTTGCCGCAGGCGGACGACCCAAGGCTGACGACGACGGTGACGAGGACGGCGAGGCGCTTCATGAAGTGCTCCTAGAAGAAGATCGCCAGGCCGGAGGTGAACTCCTGGCCATTCGACGCCTTGTTTTGATCGAAGAACGTCCAGTTGCGCGCGTCGAGGCGCACCGTGATCTGCTTCTTGAACGTGATCTCGAGCCCACCGCCCGCGCCGAGCGCCATCACGGTCTCTTCCTTGTCGATCGGATTGTCGGCCTTCGGCCGGATGTAGGCGGCGCCGAGGGAAAGCCCAGCATAGGGGCCGACCACCGCGCCGGGGATCATGCGCAGGATGAAGCCCAGGCCGGCGAGGAACAGATCCTTCTCCGAGCGCGGGTTGAGTCCGGCATGCAGCTCGATCGCCCAATACGGATCGACGATCCACGACGGGCGGAGGAAGAACACGCCCTCGCGATCGAGGATGCCCGCCGAGAACGACAGGCCGACGTTGGCGTAGGGGAGCGGGGAGGGTCCCAGGATCGTGCGACGAATCGCGCCACCCATGCGACTGAAGATCCCGGGTTCTTCCTCGGGGCCCACCTCGAACGGGAACACGAGATCGCCGAGGATCCAGCCCGCGGTGCCGTCCTCGAGCTCGACCTTGTACCAGAAGTCGCGCGTTCCACGTTCGAGCACCTCGAACACCTGGCCACGCTGCGCGACGAAGACCTCGCGATAACCTCCGGACGGTCCCGACTTCACGCTCGCCTTCTGGGCGATCACGCGAACGAACGCCTCGGCGTGCACGTCCGACGCGATCGCGACCAGCCCGATCGTCAGGAGGACCGTCAGGAGCGCGCGATTCACTGGAACCAATCGATGAAGACCGCGACCGCGGGGTCGGCGATCGTGGGGAAGATGTCCTGGCCGCCGTGGGGATCCGCCCCGGCGAGGGGCTTGGTCAGCAGCTCGCTCGCCTGTGGAATCCCACAGTTGAGATAGACCTGTGCGGCCCGGTAGTTCGCCGCGGCGTCGATAGGATTGGTCTGGAAAGTCAGCGCGTTGCCGCCGCCTGCATCGTGGCAGCCGCCGCCGGCCTTCACACACGACGTCATCGCGCCGGTCCGCTCGATGTACTTCGGGTAGACGTCGGACTTGAAGAAGTCGAAGCCCTTCGCCGGATTGCACAGGCCGATGTCCTCGGGGGTGTCGCCGAGATCCACGCCTGGGCAGCCCGTGCAGATCGCGGCCACGATCGATGCACCTAACGCGACGGAGGCGTCCGGGTAGTAACCCATCCCGGACGGCAGGTTACACGGAAATCCACGATGCCCGCTATGCTTGCACAGCATGTGATCGCACGAGTAACGTAGCCCACCGTGTCGGAAGGCCCACCTCGTCCCCCTGGACGGCCACCTCCGGCCCGATCGAGTGACGTGACGAAGACGCCGTATCAAGGCATCGGCGTCGTCTCGGCCGGCGCGAAGCCGCCGCCGATACCACGGGCCGGCGACGTGACGCCGCGGTCGATGGCACGGATCGAGCCGGCCTTGCTCGCCGAGCCACGCACCGGCAGCGAGCTCGTCGGGCGTGGCGATCAGCTCGAGTTGCTGCGCGAGATCGTCAACCGGGCGATCGACTTCCAGGCCCCGCAGCTCATCACCATCGTCGGCAACCAGGGCACCGGCAAGACGCGGCTGATCGACGAGCTGATCACGTCGTTCGCGTCGTCCGCGGGCGGGGAGGCCAAGATCCGCGTGCATCACGGCGCCGCGGCGCGCTCGCCCGACGGGGCGCTGATCCGCTTCGCCGCGATCTCGTCGCTGCTCCGCGATCGCTTCGAGCTCACGCCCGACGCCGACGAGCTGGCGCGGATGCGGTTCACCGCCGAGGTGAAGCAGGTGATGGGGAACGAGCAGAGCGCCGAGCTGCTGTACCTCCTCGGGAGCCTCGTCGGGATCGTATATCCGCCGACGCCGTTCATACGGGCGATCCTCGAGAACCCGAAGCAGACGGCCGAGCTCGCCCGCACCGCGTTGCGCCGGTTCATCGAGATCGACGCCACGCACGGTCCCCTCGTGTTCGTGCTCGACGACATGCAGTGGGCCGACGGCGAGACGCTCTCGTTGATCTCCGAGCTCGCGGGCGCGCTCGTCGGCTCCGCGGTCGTGCTGCTCGTGGCGGCGCGCCCCGAGATGCTCGTGCACTCCGGTGACTGGGGGGTGGGCGCGATCGACCACACGCGCATCGATCTGCGCAACCTCGAGCCCGACGACGCCGAGCAGATGTTCGCGAACCTGCTCGCGAAGTGCTCCGAGATCCCCGACGAGACGACCCAGACGGCCGTCGAGATGACCGGTGGCAACCCGGCGTTCCTCGAGCAGCTCGTGCGGCTGTACCTCGACAACGGCACGATCGACACGTCGCAGCCGCGATGGTTCCTCGATCCGGACAAGGCCGCCGAGACCGAGCTGCCGATCTCGATCGACGAGGCGATCGAGGCGCGCATCGCCGCCCTCGAGGTCGAGGAGCGCGAGTTGCTCGAGAAGGCCGCGGTGTTCGGCAACGTGTTCTGGGTGTCCGCGGTGGTCGCGATGACCCGGCTCGAGAGCACGACGGTGTCCGACGACGTCGATCCCATGGAGCTCGAGTGGGGCAACGGCGAGGACGTGCGTCGCCGGATCTCGGATCTCATCTCGATCCTCGCGGATCAGGACTACTTGCTGCTGCTCGACGGTGATGATTCGAGCATCCCGGGGGAGACCGAGGTGGTCTTCAAGCACAACCTCGAGCGCGAGCTGGTGATCCGCTCGACGGAGATCTCGCGGCGATCCCGCCACTACCTCGCGGCCGCGCAGTGGCTCGAGGCCAAGACGACGCAGCGCTCCGACGAGCAGCTCGAGTTCCTCGCGAACCTGTACGAGCGGGGTGGGGCGCCCACCCGCGCAGCCCGGTGCTATCTCGCCGGCGGCGACCGCGCGCGCTCGCGATACGCGCCCGAGGAGTCGCGCGCGCTGTACGAGAAGGGCCTCGCGATGATCGAAGAGGGCGACGCGCCGGCGCGCATGGAGGCCC
Source organism: Pseudomonadota bacterium (assembly GCA_026387715.1). Taxonomy (GTDB): domain Bacteria; phylum Myxococcota_A; class Polyangia; order Haliangiales; family Haliangiaceae; genus JABFXX01. Next base: position 2,546 of record JAPLLF010000496.1, on the reverse strand, counting down.
TGCACAACCTCGGCGACGTGCTCGAGCAGAGCGGCAAGATCGAGGAGTCGATCACCTGCTTCCACGACATGCTCAAGCTCGCGTGGCGCTACGACAACCTCGCCAAGGCGGGCGCGGCGTACAGCCGGCTCGCGCGCGGTCAGCGTCGGCTCGGCAAGTACGACGCGGCGATGGAGGGGCTGCGGCGCGCGCAGGAGCTGTTCGAGCGCTCGCGCGACGATCGCGGCATCGCGTCGACGCTCGACGAGATCGGCCGGGTGCACTGGCTCCGCGGCGCCTACAGCCAGGCCCTCGACTTCCACCGCCAGGCGCTCACGATCCGGCGCGCGCTCGGCGATCGCCGCTCGATCGCGCTGTCGCTGGCGAACATCGGACGCGTGCACCACGACACCGGCAACTTCAAGGCGGCGATCGGGCAGTTCCGCGAGGCGCTCGATCTCCGGCGTGACATCGGCGATCTCGTCGGTGTCGTGCAGTCGTTGTGCGATCTCGCGGGCGTGCACAGCGAGGACGGCAACCACGAGCTCGCGCTCGAGCTCGTCGGTGAGGCGCGCCAGATGGTGGGCGAGATCGGCGACAAGCACGCGCTCGTCGAGGTGCTGTCGCGGTCCGGGGAGGTCAAGGCCGCGACCGGCCGGGGCACCGAGGCCATCAAGGACCTCTCCGAGGCCAAGGTGCTCGCGGGGCATCTCGGCGATCGCGTCGCGCTCGCGACCGCGCACCAGCGGCTCGCGCAGGTCAACCTGCAGCTCGGGAACCTCGAGGCGGCCGACGTCGAGGCCCACGCCGCGGTCGCCGTGAGCCAGGCGATCGGCCTGCGCGTTCATCTCGGATGTGGCTATCGCGTCAAGGCGGAGGTCGCCGTGGCCCTCGGGCACACGTTGCCGGCCGAGGACGACTTCCGGCGGGCGATCGAGATCCTCGCGGCCGTGAAGCACGAGGTCGAGCTCGCGCGCGCGTATCAGGGGCTCGCGAACATCAAGGATGGCACGGGCCAGGCGGCCGAGGCGCAGAAGCTCCGGATGCGCGCGGACGACATCTTCAACCGCCTCCGCGGCGCCGCCTCGACCGAGTGATGCCACCGTTGATCGCGATCCCCGCGAACGTCCGCCAGGTGTGCGCGACGTTGACCAAGGCCGGCTTCGAGGCCGTCGCCGTCGGCGGGGCGGTCCGCGACGCGCTGCTGGGGCGCGCGCCGGGCGACTGGGATGTCGCCACCTCGGCGCATCCCGACGACGTGCTGAAGCTGTTCACGCGCTGCATCCCGACCGGGCTCCAGCACGGGACGGTGACGATCGTGACGGGCCACGGCGAGGCGTCGCACGTCGAGGTCACCACCTATCGCGGCGACGGCGCGTACACCGATGGCCGCCGACCCGACAACGTGACGTTCGGCGTGCCGCTCGTCGAGGATCTCGCCCGGCGCGATCTGTGCGTCAACGCCATGGCGTACGACCCCGAGCGCGACGTCCTCCACGACCCGTTCGACGGCCGGGGCGACATCGCGCGCAAGTTGATCCGCGCGGTCGGTGATCCGGTGGCGCGGTTCTCCGAGGATGGGCTGCGGGTGATGCGCGCGGTGCGGTTCGCGGCGTCCCTCGAGTTCGGCCTCGATCCGGCGACCGTCGCCGCGATCCCGTCGGCCCTCGCGGTGCTCGGAAAGGTCTCGCGCGAGCGGGTGTGCGAGGAGCTCCGCAAGATCCTCGACGCGCGCCTGCCGTCGCTCGCGCTCGTGCCGGCGCGGACGACGGGCATCATCGCGGTCATCGCGCCGGTGCTCGCATCGACGATCAAGGACACCGAGCGGTGGGCAGAGATCGTCGACGTCGCGCCGCGGCGCGCGCGCCTCGCCGCCTTGATGTTGCCGATCGGGAACAAGCCGACGGTCGAGAAGTTGCTGCGCGAGCTCAAGTTCTCGAACGATGAGCTGCGCATCGCGGCTCCGATCGTCGGCGCGATCGTCGGCGCGGCGCTCACACCCGTCACCACCGAGATCGACGTTCGCCGCATGCTGTCGCCGCTCGGTCGCGAGCTCGCGCCGATCGCCGCCGAGGTCCTCACCGCCGCGGGCGCCGCGTCCGCCGCGGTCGCGCGCACGATCGTCGAGCGCGGCGACCCGCTCGTCGCCAGCGAGCTCGCCGTCGGCGGCAAGGACCTCATGGAGGCCGGCATCGCTGCGGGTCCCGGCCTCGGCAAGGCGATCGCGACCCTGCTCGCCGCCGTGCTCGACGATCCGGCGCGCAACACCCGCGATCAGCTGCTCGCGCTCGCGCTCACTTGAATCCAGGCAAGACGCGCTACGCCAGCTCGGCGAACGCGTCGACCACGAGCGTGCGCACGCCACGCCCGCCGACGACGACGCGCGGGAGCTCGAGCCGCACGAAGCGGGTGTCGAGATCGACGACGAGGTGGCTCGTACGCCGTAGCAGATTCGCGAGCCCGAGCCGATCGGGCTCCGGATCCCCCGCGCGCGACGCGACGACGGCGTGCGCGAGCGCCTCGGCGTCGACGACCCGCAGCGGGCAGGGCGCCGCCGCGATCCGACT
>JAPLLF010000024.1 GCA_026387715.1 Pseudomonadota bacterium | reverse complement strand
GCGAGCCTGGGGTCAACCTCTACGTACCTCTACGTTGGCCGTTCAAAGCGTCAAGGCTGGGGTCGACGGCAAACGCGTCAAGCTCAACGTCAACGTCCGTGCCTCCCTCTCCCCAACCCTTTGAACTACAGTTCTTGAGTCGACCTCGACGTGTCGCCGGTGTCGCACGTGTCGCAGCGACCACAAGCCTGGTCTTGCATCGACGTGCGAGCTAGCCTGCCCTCGTGCTTCGCCTAGCCGGGGTGAACAAGTATTACCGCGTCGGGGCGCATAGCCTCCACGTGCTCCGCGATCTCGACATCGAGATCGCGACGGGCGAGTTCGTCGCGATCATGGGCGCGTCGGGCTCGGGCAAGTCGACGCTGCTCAACATCCTGGGGATCCTCGACGAGTACGACAGCGGCGCGTACACGCTCGACACCACGGTCATCAAGGACCTGTCCGAGAGCCGCGCGGCGTACTACCGCAACAAGCTCATCGGCTTCGTGTTCCAGTCGTTCAACCTGCTGCCGTTCAAGACGGCGCTGGAGAACGTCGCGCTGCCGCTCTACTACCAGGGCGTCACGCGCCGGAAGCGCAACCAGATCGCGATGCAGTACCTCGAGCGCGTCGGCCTGCGCGACTGGGCCGATCACCTGCCGTCGGAGATGTCGGGTGGGCAGAAGCAGCGCGTCGCGATCGCGCGCGCCCTGATCGGCAAGCCGAAGCTGATCCTCGCCGACGAGCCGACCGGGGCGCTCGACAGCGAGACCAGCGTGCAGATCATGGATCTGCTCACCGAGATCCACCAGACCGGCATCACGCTGCTCGTCGTGACCCACGACGCCGAGGTTGCGGCGCGCTGTCAGCGCACGATCCGGCTCAAGGACGGCAAGGTCGTCGACTCGTTCGAGGCCGGGCCCTCCCACCAGATGGCCGCGGTCGTCCCGCCCCCCGACGACGCGCCACCCGCGACCGACGCAGCCAAGGAACCCACGTAGTGTTCTCGATCGATCGCTGGCAGGAGGTGTTCGCCACGATCCGGCGCAACAAGCTGCGCACTGCGCTGACGGCGATCAGCGTCGCGTGGGGCATCTTCGTCCTCGTGTTCCTGCTCGGGCTGGGGCGCGGCCTCGACCAGGGCCTGCGCCACACGTTCGCCAAGGACGCGACCAACGGCATCTGGCTGTCGGCGAACAAGACGTCGATCGCGCACGATGGCTACGACGTCGGCCGTCGCCTGACGTTCGACAACCGCGACTTCGACCGCGCGCGCGCGACCGCGGGCGTCGATCACAGCTCGGGGCAGTACTTCATCAAGGGCGGCCAGTTCGGCGGCGGCACGATGCCCACCAAGCACGGCGTCAAGGCGAACGCGTTCCAGGTCAACGCGGTCCACCCCGACGCGTTCTTCCTCAAGGCCCACACGATGATCGCCGGGCGCTTCCTCGACGAGGCCGATCAGCGCGATCGCCGCAAGTCGGTCGTGATCGGCAAGCCGTGCGTCGACTTCCTGTTCGCCCCCGGCGAGGACCCGATCGGCGCGTGGATCGACGTCGCCGACATCTCGTTCCAGGTCGTCGGCGTGTTCACCGATCCCAACGGCGCCGAGGAGGAGCGTCAGCTCTACATCCCCGTGTCGACCGCCCAGCTGGCGTTCAACGGCGGCGATCGCCTCGGGATGATCCAGGTCACCGTCGGCGACGCGAACGCCGCCGAGGCCAAGGCGATCACCAGGAAGATCGTCGAGCAGCTCGCCGAGCGCCACCAGTTCGACCCCGCCGACGTGCAGGCGGTGCGCGTGCACGACAACGTCGAGCAGTTCGATCGGTTCTCGAAGCTGTTCCTGATGATCTCGACGTTCGTCCTGGTGATCGGGTTCGGCTCGCTCGCCGCCGGCGTCGTCGGCGTGTCGAACATCATGATGATCGCGGTGAAGGAGCGCACCAAGGAGATCGGGATCAGGAAGGCGCTCGGCGCGACGCCGTGGTCGATCGTGTTCATGATCGTCCAGGAGGCCGTGTTCCTCACCGGCGTCGCCGGGCTGCTCGGGCTCGCGGGCGGCGTCGGGCTGCTCGCGGTCATCGCGAACAACGTCGAGAGCGACTTCCTGCTCAACCCGTCGATCGACATCCGCATCGGCGTCGGCGCCGCGCTGTTCCTCGTCGTGACCGGCGCGCTCGCCGGCTACTTCCCGGCCCGCGCGGCCGCGAAGGTCAACCCGATCCAGACCCTGCGAGACGGGTGAGCAGCCATGTTCGACATCGATAACTGGCGAGAAGTCTGGGCGACGCTGCGCTCGAACCGGCTGCGGACCTTCCTCACCGCGTTCGGCGTGTTCTGGGGCATCTTCATGCTCATGCTCATGCTCGGCTTCGGCTCGAGCATCGAGTCGGGCAGCCGCCGCCAGATGAAGGGCATGGCGACCAACCTGCTGTTCTGCTGGGGACAGGCGACGAGCGAGATGTACGACGGGCTGCCGCCCGGCCGGCAGGTCAAGTTCAACACCGACGACATCTCGATCCTCCGCCGCCTGCCGGGCGTCGAGTACCTCGCGCCGCGGCTCCAGCTCGGCGGCTGGATGAACAACTTCCTCGTCAGCTACGAGAGCAAGAACGGCACGTTCACCGTGATGGCCGACTACCCCGAGCTGCGCCACATCGTGTCGTTCGAGTACGAGGTCGGCCGCTTCATCAACGACCGCGACATCACCGAGAGCCGCAAGATCGCGGTGCTCGGCCGCGCCGTGCGCGACGAGCTGTTCGGCCCCGACGTCGATCCGGTCGGCAAGTACGTCAAGATCAGCGGCGTCTACTTCCAGGTCGTCGGCGTGACCAAGACGCTCCGCACCGGCCAGCAGGGCGACCGCGACGCGCACTCGATCTTCGTGCCGTTCACGACGCTCAAGACGTCGTTCAACATGGGCGATCGGGTCGGCTTCTTCGCGATGACCGCGAAGCCGGGGGTCGACGGCGCCGAGCTCGAGCGCCAGGTGCGCGACGCGCTCGGCCGCCATCACCACATCGCCCCCACCGATCAGCTCGCGATCGGCTCGTTCAACATGTTCGAGATGTTCGGCAAGATGTCGACGTTCTTCACCGTGCTCGCCCTGATGTCGTGGATCGTCGGCGGCGCGACGCTCGCCGCGGGCGTCGTCGGCGTGTCGAACATCATGCTGATCACCGTGAAGGAGCGCACCAAGGAGATCGGCGTGCGCAAGGCGCTCGGCGCGACCACCCGCGCTGTGCAGCGGCAGTTCTTCCTCGAAGGCTTCTGCCTGACGATGCTGAGTGGCGCCATTGGCTTCGCCGTCGCCGCCGGCTTGTGCGCGATCGTCAACACGCTGCCGATGCCGGCCCGGTTCCAGGGGCTGGTCGTCACCTGGCAGGCGGGGTTGCTCGCCCTGGGCGTGCTGGTCGTCATCGGCGTCGTCACC
>JAPLLF010001241.1 GCA_026387715.1 Pseudomonadota bacterium | reverse complement strand
GGCCGACCGTCGAGCACACGACGCCCGACGGCACGATCCATCGCGTCTGGCGATCGGCGAGCGCCGAGATCCTCGGGCCGCTGCAGCGCGTGTTCGCGCCGAAGAAGCTGCACGTCCTCGACGGCCACGGCCGCTACGAGGCGATGCTCGCGTATCGCGACGAGCTCGACGCCAGGGCGCCGCTGTCGATGTACGCGTCGCCGAACTACGGGCTGATGTGCCTGGTGAACCTCGACGACATCACCGTCTACGGGATGACGATCGCGAAGCACCGCGTCGTCCGCGGCAAGCTCGACGGCAAGGCGATCCTCGCCGCCGCGAAGGGCAAGTTCATCGTCGACAAGCTCGCGGGCGCGGCGCGCGACGCCGGCAAGCAGCGCGCGGCGCTCGCTGACACGGTCGCGCATCAGCCCGCGTTCGTCGTCGCGTTCAAGGGCGACGCCGACGCCTACAAGCTCACGCTGTCACCCGACGTGTCGCTCACTCGCCAGGGCGTGCCGGTCCATCGCGGGCTCCAGAAGATGGATCCCGTGGTCGTCGAGCACGGGTTCCGGCCGCTGCTGGGTGAGGCCGTGACGTTCACGATCGAGCTCGACGCGGGGAAGGCGCTCGCGGCGGTCGCGGGAGACGCCGACGCCGCGATCATCACGCGCGCGGTGCCGCTCGATCAGCTGATCCACGTCGACGAGCTGGGCGAGTTGCTGCCGGCGGGCTCGACGGGGTTGGCGCCGGCCATCAGCTCGAACCTCGGGATGCTGGTCAGCCCCGACGACGATCTCATCTGAACCGGCGGACCTCGATCGCCTTGTCGGCGTAGCCGGTCTGCGCGATCGGCTCCTCCTTCGGCGAGTCGAACAGCGTGTGGATCACGATGTCCTGATCGTCGAGCACGCCGATCGTGCCGCGATCCATCACCAGCGCGCCGACGTGGCGCGGGAACACGACCAGGTCCCCGACGGCCGGGAACTTCACCGGCTTGCCCTTGGCATCGACGTACACGCCGGTCGACGGATCTCGCATCCCGGAGCCGAGCAGCCGCGTCACCTCCGGGAGCCCGCCGGTCCAGGTGTACGCGATGTGGCGACCGGCGCGCCGCGCGCCGTAGACCATGAGGTCCGCGCAGTCGCTGCCCTCGAGGCGATCGCTCTGGTGCGTGGCGTCGCTCCTGCCGGCCGAGGCCCAGATGTACGGCTGGCCGAACATCTCCGTGAGGTACCCGAGGTACGTGTCGTCGCGCCGGACCGCCACGCGCATCACCGCGTCGGTGAGGCCGCTCGAGCCGGCGCCGCGATGGGCGTCGACGCCTGGGCTCGCGATCGACCGATCGCCCTGGGACACGACCACCTGATAGCGCATCGTGCCGAGCCCGTGGCCGTGGTCGGGCGTCAGCGTCGGGTGCACGTCGGCGAGGAGCGCGCCGCCGTCGGCGTGCTCGATCGGCGTCGCGTGGTAGTCGATGGCGACGAAGCGGAAGTCGCCGGTGTCGGTGTTGTTGGAGTAGCTCTGGGCGCCGGGCTCGATCTTGTTCCACGCGATCGTGTGTGCGGGTGCGCGGGCGAGCGGGAGGGCGTCGGCGAGCTTCGGGGCATCGGAGTAACGCTGCGTTCCGACGACGACGAGCGCGTACAGGGTCACGCGCTGATCCGCGCGCGCATAGACCGGCGCCGCGCTGGCGGTCCCGTCGTCGATCGCGGCGAGCACGCGGACCGAGGTGATCGGCGAGGTGATCGGCGCTGGACTGGCTGGAACGATCACGGAGGTGTCGGTTTTTGACGGTGGCGGAATTGCTGGCGTGAGTGTGAACGGCGCGCGCGCGGGCGCGCCGATCTTGCGCGGTGTGGGGTCACTCTGCGCGGCGCTGCAGGCCATCGTGAGCGCGAGGATCGAGATGACACGTCGCATCGTGATCTTCGACGCACGAGAGCGCGGAAATAGTCCTTGAGGGATGTCGGTTGTCATGACAGTTTTGCCTCGTCGTCACGCGGTGGAGGACACCGCGTCCTGGACGACGGGGATACTAGAAGGGGAGGGCACATGTGGAACTTTGCTGATCGCGTGATGAAGGCTGTGTCGGATGTGACGGTAGGAACGGTCATCGTGCTCGTGCACGTGGCGCTCGCGGATCGATCGACACGTCCGAGCGAGACCGCGATGAAGCGACAGATCCCGGCCAAGGCCTGATCGGCCGGAGAGATCCCGGATCACCTCGATCGTTCGATCTTTGATCAGAGGGGTCTGTTAGATCCGATCCCGTGACCATCGCTATCTCTGTACGCCGCGCGGCTGCCTCGGATGCCGTCGCCATCACGACGCTGGTGAACCAGGCCTACGAGGTGGAGCAGTTCTTCGTCGACGGCCCGCGGACGGACACCGACGAGATCGCCGAGCTCATCGACTCCGGCGTGTTCCTCGTGCTCGAGCACGACGATGGGATCGCGGCGGCGGTGTTCG
>JAPLLF010000987.1:6559-9472 GCA_026387715.1 Pseudomonadota bacterium | reverse complement strand
ATCCGCCCTTACTTCGAGCTCGATCACGTGCTCAAGGACGGCGTGTTCTTCGCGGCGAAGCAGCTCTACGGCGTGACGTTCAAGCAACGCACGGATCTCCCCGTCTATCAGCCCGACGTTCGCGTGTGGGAGATCTTCGATGCCGACGGCTCGACGATCGGCCTGTTCTACACCGACTACTTCGCGCGCGAGAGCAAGCACGGCGGCGCGTGGATGGACAGCTTCGTCGACCAGTCGGACCTGCTCGGCGGCAAGCCGGTGATCGTCAACGTGCTCAACGTGCCGAAGCCGCCGGCGGGCCAGCCGGCGCTGCTCACGTTCGACGAGGTCACGACGATGTTCCACGAGTTCGGCCACGGCATCCACGGCCTGTTCTCGAAGGTGAAGTACCCGTACATGTCGGGCACGAACACGCCGCGTGACTTCGTCGAGTATCCGTCGCAGTTCAACGAGAACTGGGCGCTCGAGCCGACGGTGTTCGCGAACTACGCGAAGCACTTCCAGACGGGCGCGGCGATGCCGGCGGAGCTCGTCGCGAAGATCAAGAAGGCGAGCAAGTTCAACGAGGGCTTCGGGACGCTCGAGGCGCTCGAGAGCGCGCTCGTCGATCTCGAGTGGCACGCGCTGCCGGCGACCGCGCCGCTGCAGGACGTCGCCAAGTTCGAGGCGGCCGCGCTCAAGAAGTACGGCGTCGCGCTCGCCGCCGTACCGCCGCGCTATCACTCGCCCTATTTTCAGCACATCTTCTCGGGTGGCTACGCCGCGGGCTACTACGCGTACAGCTGGACCGCGATGCTCGCCGCCGATTCGTTCGCGTGGTTCACCGAGCACGGCGGGATGACCGCCGCGAACGGCAAGCGCTACCGCGACATGATCCTGTCGAAGGGTGGCACCGCCGACGCCAAGAAGCTCTACGTCGACTTCCGCGGCCGCGAGCCGACGGTCAACGCGTTCCTCGAGCACCGCGGCCTCAAGTAGCGAGCGAATAGACGCGGCGAGCCCGGCGTTCGATCGCCGGGATGCACACCCAGATCTGCGATGTCGTCGATCGCGTCGTCCTCGTCGACGCGCACGTCCAGGGCAAGCCGAAAGTCGACGCGCGGTCGTCCGTGGTCACGCTCGTCGGCACGGTGACGGTGGTGACGCGCGCGACCGGCAAGCGCGTGTCGGCGCCGATCTCGCGCGGCGTCGAGGTCGACAACTGCGGCGGCACGAGCGGCGGCCACGCCGGTTGCTCGGAGTCAGGCGGCATCACGATCGAGAGCCGTGTGCTGGGCGAGTCGTTCCTCGCGCTTCGCCCGCGGGAGGCCCAGCTCGTCGGCAAGACCGGCGAGGTCGCGTGTCGCGAGCCCGACATGGGGCCGCCGTTCGTGCTGTGTGCGACGCGGTCGTGGTTCGTCACGGTCCACGAGGCCAGGACGATCCGCGTCTTCCCCTTCGATCGCGACGCCCTGCTTGCCAGCGACCCGATCCTCTTCGTCACGCGCGAGCGCTACGCGGGCAAGCACGCGACCTTCATGTTCGGCGAGCGCGAGACCATCGCGTTCGACGGCGTTCGCGAGGCGTGTTTCTGATCGCCGTTGGCGTGTGCCTCTTGGCCGCTGCTGGTCAATCGGTGAGACTGGGCGCATGCCGCACCTGGCCATGTTTGCAGTCGAAGCTGGCAAGAACGCCAAGGCCGTCGCTGCGGCCGTCGAGGCAGCCTATCTCTCGATCGGCGCGACGCGTGGTGGTGACCATCGCGTGCGCGTCGGTGAGGTGTCGAGCGGCTGGTGCGTCGTCACCGACAGCACCATGTACACCGTCGATCTCAGGGTGGCCGCGCAGGTCGCAGACGCGCTCGGCACCCGGGTCGTCGCGGTCGGCGCTCGGGGCTCCGGCTCCTCCGGGACGGCCGCCGCGAAGACGTTCGGGGCCTGGAAGACCAAGGTGCCGAGCTCGGGCAAGCCGAAGGCGGTGCTCGACGCGATCGAGCGCGTGGTGCGCCGTGATCCCGTTCCTCGCGCGTGGGAGCACCTCGATCGCCCGGGCATCGAGCTGACGTTCGATCTATCGAAGGCCCACCGCACCCCGGGCCCGTTCAAGGACAACACCACCGCAACGCTCGCCGAGGTGGAGCGCGCCGCACAGGCCGGTGTGTCGGATTCGATCATGAACGAACGCGATCCGGCCAAGGTCCGCGTCATGTTCGGTGGCCTGCGCACGCGGTGGGGCTGGCAGTCCATGTTCGATCGCTACTTCAACGACCTGTTCTCGTCGCCCGATCAGCTCACCCCCGAGCGGGCCTCGATCCTGCTCGCGCTCGCGCGCGAGGCGCTGGCCGACCTGCGATCTGCGACGAAGACCTGGGAGGCCGGCGGGCCGGCCGACTGGCGGCGGTGGCGGTGGTCGACGGCGCTCGCAGCGGCGCTGGTCGCGCGCGACGATCGCGCCCGTGACGAGCTGCGCGCGCGCATCGATGCCCCCGATCGAGCGGAGGTGGCCGACACGCTGTGGTCACGGTTCGGCGCCGTCGTGGCGGAGTTTGCGGAGGCGGCGAGCTACGCGAAGGTGGTCGGCGAGCTCCCCGATCCCGGCAGCGCGGGTCGGCCCGGCACGCCGATGAAGGCTGCGGCCGCGACGACGTCCGAGGGTCTGACGAAGTTCGGCAAGGCGATGCGCACCACCGAGCGAACCCTGGTGACCGCCGACATGGAGCTCGACGTCTGCTCCCTTGGCTATCTCGGCGAGACGCTGGCGATCGGAACGCTGGAGTCGATCGAGCTGTTCACGTCGGGCAAGCGCGGACGCTCGATCGAGCTCGCGTCGTCGGGGGTGTTCTGCATCGCGGAGGGCCCCAACGGCGCGCTGTTGACCCATGAGGACAAGAAGGTCGTGCGCATCGATCTGAAGAAGCCGAAAGTCCACGAGCTC
>JAPLLF010000987.1:0-6498 GCA_026387715.1 Pseudomonadota bacterium | reverse complement strand
TCTCCGGATCGGAGCCTGATCGCGGCGGTCGGAGATGGTGGCAAGGTGCTGGCGTTCGGGGAGAAGCGTGCCCGCTGCAGCTTCTCGGGCGGCGAGATCGCGTGGATCGATGACGCACAGTTCGCCGCGGTCGAGCGACCGACGGGCCGCCTGCGCGTCTACATCTACGAGCTGAGCGGCGCGCATCGCGAGCTCGCGTCGATCCGGACGAAGTCGGGATCCCGCACGTCTGGAGGGCGTGGTGTGCTCGTGATCGGCGGCGTGCTCTATATCGCCGCGAACGACGGTGTCGTGCGATGCGATCTTTCGTCCGGCACGTCGGAGCCGGTCTGGTCGGGCGGCCATGCCCATGCGCTCGCGCATGCCAGCGGCAAGCTCCTGGTCGCCAGCGATCGCGGGCTGTTCGCGATCGACGCCTCGAAAACCGCACGTCCACTGGCGGCAGGGAACGTCGTCAACGTCGCAGCCCGGGACCACGCGATCGCGTTCGTCCGCGAGAAGAACCGGATGGTCACCGACGTCGTCGAGCTCGTCGAACCGTCAGCCTAGCTTGACCTGTGCCCCATGGGCGCCCGAGGCGGGCGAGGGCCTCGACGTGCACAGCGCGTTCGTGCCAGAAGGACACCGCGATCGTGGAGCCCGAGCCGGTCCGTCAGGAGCCACCTCGTCCGCGCAGCGGAATCCGCGATCTCGACGAGGCACGCGTCGTGCTTCGCCTGGATCATGGATCGCATCACCGGCCTCCTGCTCGGCACGGCAGTCGGCGACTCGCTCGGGCTGCCACGCGAAGGCCTGAGTGGCCGACGTGCTGCCCGTCTCTACGATGGCCCACTCCGGCAGCGCCTCGTGTTCGGCCACGGGATGCTCAGCGACGACACCGAGCACGCGTGCATGACGGCGCAGGCGCTCCTGTCGGCCGGTGATGACCCCGTTCGGTTCGCTCGCTCGCTCGCCTGGAAGCTGCGCTGGTGGTTGCTCGCGCTGCCTGCCGCGGTCGGGTGGGGCACGCTGCGCGCGATCGCGCGGTCGTGGATCGGGTTCTCGCCAGGTCGCAGCGGCGTGCAGTCCGCCGGCAACGGTGCCGTGATGCGTGCGCCGATCATCGGTGCGTGGGTGGAGGATCCCGACCGGATCGCCGCGTTCGTCGACGCGTCGACCCTGATCACCCACCGGGATCCGCGCGCCCGCGCCGGCGCGCTGGCGATCGCGGTCGCGGCACACCACGCGGTCCGAACCCACCGGCTGGATCCATCGGCCGTCCTGCGGGACATCCGCGCCCGGGTGGTCGATCGCGAGCTGCTCGCCGCCCTGGATCGCGTCGAGGAGGCCTTGCTCCATGATCACGCGCCGTCGCGGCTGGCGGCCGAGCTCGGGCTGTCGCGGGGCGTGACCGGCTACGTCCATCACACTGTCCCGATCTGCCTCCACGCCTGGTTGCGGTCCCCCGACGACTTCCGTCGGGTGGTCGGCGACGTCGTGTCTTTGGGCGGCGACGCCGACACCACGGGGGCGATCGCCGGCGCCCTCGCAGGCGCCACCGTCGGTGCGTCGAGGATCCCCGCCGATTGGCTCGCCATCGCTGACTGGCCGCGCTCGCTCGCGTGGATGCGCGCGCTCGGCGAGCGCGTCTCGCAGCGCGGGGCTCCGCTACGCGTGTGGTGGCCTGTCATCCCGCTGCGCAACGTGGTGTTTGCCGCGATCGTCCTGGCGACTGGCGTGCGGCGGATCCTGCCGCCCTACTGAGGAGCTACTGCGGCACGCCGAACGACACGAGCGCGATCGACGGGGCGAACGACCCACCTCCGGTCATCCGCTGGATGTTCACGACGAACGTGACGTACGGGATCGTGACACCACCGACGGTCCCCATCACGGTGGTGACGCCCCACTGGACCAGGGCATTGCCTCCAACCGCGACGCCGCCTTGCGGGCGCAACCCGAGCGGCCACTTGCGCACGGTCTTGCCGCCACCCTTGCCGGTCAGGCGCTCGGCCGCGCTCCCGACGAGGACCCCGCCATCGTCGAGCATCCCGCCGAGCACCTCCTTGAGATCGTCGGTGCCCTTCCAGGCGTCGCGCAGGGTGGTCAGGGCCGCGTCGCGATCCCCAGCCGCCTGCGGATCGAGGCCCTTGGGCGCGGGCTGGGTGTAGTCGGCGATCTTCGGCGCGACGAGCTTGCCGGCCTTGGCCATCGACGCGACGTCCTTGTCCGAGGCGATCCGCGTCCACGACTGCGCCACCACCCCCCAGCCGCCGTTGGGGCCATCGGGGTTACCGGACGCCCCGACCTCGATCACGTGGAAGGTGGCGACGACCTTGGCGCCGACCCGGGCCTCGACGTCCGCCTCGTGCCACGTCAGCGTGCTCCGGGGAAACGCGACCTCCTTGACGTGCGTCGGCGTGAGCGTCACCCCCTTGGTGTCGGCGACGAGATCGCCCAGCGTGAGCTTGCACGGCCGCCGAACCTCGCCGCGCGGCGTGACCAGGACCTCGCAACCCGATAGCCATGCGGCCATCTCGGCGGGTGCGGTCGCGAGCTTGGGGAGGACGTGGGCGAAGTCGTCGGCGTGGACGACGCCACCGACCCCGGTGAGCACGGTGAGCGCGATCAGGAGCTTCATGAGACGAAACCTTTCTTGGTTCTCGAACAGCATCGGGGCGCCATCGGCATCAGCGCCGGGTCTCGGTGAGCTCGAACAGCTCGGGAACGTAGGCACGCACGAGCACCTGGACGTGCTTGCCATCCGGCGAGGGGCGTACGAACGACAGGATGTCGTCCCCGGACTGGGTGAGGCTCGTCGAGTTGCCGTCGCGCAACGCCCAGGCCTGGTAGCTGTTGCGGACCAGCGAACCCGCGAACAGGATGCCGCCTTGCGGATCGTAGGCAACGCTCCGCGTCGTGGTCAGCGAAGTCGGGTACGTGGCGACGACCGTCCCGGTCGTATCGATCTCGTGGATCTCCGAGGTCGGTGACGCGAGCAACAGGCGCGTGCCGTCATCGTTCACCGCCAGGTCTTCGAGCTTGCCCGCATAGATCGGCTTCGCCCCGAGCACACCGGTGTCCGGATCGATCGTGAAGATCTGTTCGGTGGCACCGGTGCGGATCGCGAAGCATGGCGGGTGGAGATCGCTCGCGCATCGCACCGCGAGCGTCTTCTGATCGGGACTGCGCCACTTCTCGTGGCCGCTGCGCAACGAAAGAGCGATCACCTGGCGCCCCGCAGGCCGCCGGAGCGCAGCGATCACGAGGTCGCCGCTCGTGGTCGCGTTTGCAGGCTCGGCATCGAACGATGCGTTGGTCAGCTCGACCGACGCGCCGCGCCGCTCGATGTGGTCCGTGCTCCGACTCCACAACAACATGTCTCCGGTGGGTGTCCACCCGACCCCGACGGCCTCGGTGTCGGAGTCGTGCTGGGAGATGGTGGGGCGCTCGACGATCCGCTGCCGCGGCGATGGATGGAACTCGATCACGTAGATCCGATCGCCGCGCGTCGCGAGCTTCCCGAACCAGCCCGAGTCCATGCCATGAAGCTCGACCGGAGGACCGAGCCGCTGCGCTCCGACCGTCACCTGCTGGAGGCGCGGCCGTGACTCGGATCCATTTGCCTGCGCGCTCCCATAGACCAGCGTGCTGGCGTCTCGCCACGCAAGGCCGGTCGGACTGACGATCGGCTCGGAGCGTAGGACGCTGTCGGACTCGACGTCTCGCACGATGATCCGCCCCATGAAGCGATCGGTCTCGATGTACGCGACCCGCCGTCGGTCGAACGACACCGCGACGCCGGCGATGCTTCCTCCGAGTGGCCAGCGCCTGGTCTCACGTCCGTGATCGACGATGGTGAGGTCCGAGCGATCGATCACCAGCTCGCCACGAGTGGTGCGTGCGATCCAGTCACCATCGACGTGCTCGATCTCGGTCGTGATCGCCGAATCGCCAGCGTATGCCCATCGCTCGACCTTGTGCGTACCCTGGCGTGAGAAGCGCACCGCATCGCCGTCGAACTCGAGATAGAGCACGAGGTCGCCGGGGGCGAGCGGTGCGGACCACCGCTCGGGGCCTTCGAGGTTGCGCACTTCGAGACGATCACTGCTCAGGGCGAGCCGCTTGCCGTCGTCGGAGAGGGCGATGCCACTGCGCATCGACACGCTGAACAAGCGCTTCTCCGTGATCGTGAGGTGCGCTCCCGCAGAGCGCCACACGATCGCCGCGATCGCGACGACGACCGCGACCAGGCCAGCCGCGATCGCATACGTCGCGCGCCGACGCCGTGGAGCTGCGTGCGTCGCATGGTGGAGCGCCGCGACCAGCGATGCCATGTCGGGCCACCGTGCTTCGGGATCGGCGGCGAGCCCGCGCGCGAGGATCGCGCGAACCTCGGCAGGCACCTTCGAGCTCTGCACGCTCGGCAGCACACCCTTCTCGATCTCGTCGATCAGGGCGACGAGCGCATCCAGCCCGCGCTGTTCGACGGTGAACGGGCGCGCGCCGTAGAGCGCCTCCCAGCACGCGACGCAGAAGCTGAACTGATCCGCGCGCGCATCGACGGTCTCGCCGCGCAGCTGCTGGGGGCTCATGTACACCGGCGTGCCGAGCAATGCGCCCGTGGCCGTCAGCTGGGTGGACGTGGTCAGGCTCGGCAGGACCGGCAGGCTCTTCCGCTCTGCCATCGCGGCAACCCCGAAAGAGGCCAGCCCGAAATCGCCGACGCATGCCCGGCCGGACTCGTCGACGAGCACGTTGTCAGGTTTGAAGTCGCGATGGAGCACGCCGGCCTCGTGCGCCGCCGCGAGCCCGCGTCCTGCATCGAGCAGGAGCGCCAGCCAGCGTGGCCAGTCGTCGAGGGTGTCGCGATCGCGCGCGCGCAGCATCGAGCCGAGGTTCGTGCCCTTGACGAGCTCCATCGCGATGAACAGCTGGCCGTCGGCGTCACCTGCGTCGTGGACGATGACGACCGAGCGATGCGACAGCTTGGCCATCGCGCGGGCCTCGCGGAGCAGCCGCTCCGAGGCTTCCGTGGAGCGCGCGAGGCCCGGATGGACGAGCTTGATCGCGACCTTGCGATCGAGCTGAGGATCGAGAGCGGACCACACCACCCCCATCGCACCGGCACCCAGGCGACTGACCAGGTGGTAACGACCGATCCGCGATCCTCGCCGGAGATCCGGGTCCGAGGTCGGCGACACGGGCTCGGTGGGCTGTGTGCCCTCGACCGTGTCGGCGCAGGCCTCGTCGTCGTGACTCGCCATCGATGGCAAGTGTCTCATGCCTTGTCCCCACGACCAGACCGACGTTGATCCCGTGCGCGTGGACAGGCCGCGCGTCGAGATGCGGTCATCTTCGATCCCTTCCGCGCGATCCGGGGCGAGGCCGACGGAGCCGAGTCGCATGTCAGCCTCCTTGCAACGCTAGCTGCGCCGCGGCCTTCGCGTAAGGTGCTGTCGTGATCACCAGCGACGTCATCATCGTCGGAGCAGGCCTCGCCGGGCTCCACGCGGCACAGCGCCTCCACGCGGCGGGCGTCGAGGTGCTGGTGGTGGAGGCGCGCGACCGGCTCGGCGGCCGGATCCTTTCGGCGGGCGATCACGGCCAGGTGAGCGACGACGGCTTCGACCTCGGCCCGTCGTGGATCTGGCCGCATACGCAGCCCGCGATCGGCGCGCTGGTCGCGGAGCTGGGGCTGACGGCGTTCGCGCAGGCGAGCGACGGCGACGTCATCATCGAGCGGATGTCGCGCGAGGCGCCACGGCGCTATCGCGGGATGCCGCAGGAGGCCTCGTCGATGCGGCTGGTCGGCGGCTCGGGCGCGCTGGTCCGCGCGCTCGCGAACGACCTGCCGGCGGATCGCCTGCGACTCGGCACGCGCGTGACCGCGATGACGCTGGGGAGCGCGGGCGTCGAGCTGACCGTCGCGGGCACCGGCGCGCCCTCCACCCTGTACGCGAACCACGTGATCGCCGCGTTGCCGCCACGGCTGCTCGAGGCGACCGTCGCGTTCACGCCGCCGCAGGAGGCCGCGACCGCGGCGCGGTGGCGCGAGACGCCCACGTGGATGGCGCCCCACGCCAAGTTCTTCGCGCTCTACGACCGCGCGTTCTGGCGCGAGGCCGGGCTGTCCGGCACCGCGCAGAGCATGGTCGGCCCGCTGGTCGAGATCCACGACGCGACCACGGCGTCTGGCCAGCCCGGGCTGTTCGGGTTCCTCGGCGTCGGCGCCGAGCAGCGAGCCGCGGTCGGCGAGGCGGTGCTGCGCCGCGCGTGTATCGATCAGCTCGTGCGCCTGTTCGGCGTGGACGCGCGCCACCCGCGGGCGACGCTGCTCAAGGACTGGGCCGCGGATCCCCTGACGGCGACGGCGGCGGATCGCGGGGGCGACCATCCCGTGCCGCACGCGTCCCCGTGGGTGACCGGCCCCTGGGCCGCGCGGCTCGTGCTCGCCGGTAGCGAGACCAGCGCCGTGGAGCCGGGCTACCTCGCGGGCGCGGTGCATGCGGGGCAGCT
>JAPLLF010001294.1 GCA_026387715.1 Pseudomonadota bacterium | reverse complement strand
CCCCGCGGGCTCGGTGTTGTTCGAGGAGGGTCAACCCGGCGACTACATGTACGTCGTGCAGGACGGTGAGGTGGAGATCCGCCGTCAGGTCGGTGAGACCGAGCGGGTGCTCGCGATCCTCCCTCCGGGTGAGTTCTTCGGCGAGATGGCGATCCTCAACGGGCGACCACGCAGCGCACGGCGGTGTGCAAGACGCCGGCACGGCTGCTCGTCATCGAGGGCAAGACGTTCGAGGCGATGCTGCGCGCCCGGCCCGAGATCGCGCTGCGCATCATCAAGTCCCTGGCGACCCGACTCGAGAGCGCGAACCTCCACATCGAGCTGCTCCTGCTGCCGACGCCCAACCATCGCGTCGTGCAGTGCCTGCGGCACATGTCCGACGAGCAGATCGCGCTCGCGGGATCGCACGTCAACCACGGCAGCGCGATCCTCGTGCCGAAGACCGTCGAGGACATCGCGACGCGCGTCGGGCTACCCGTTCACGAGGTGATCGAGGTCGTCGATCGGCTCCGCGCCGCCCGCCTCGTGCTGCTCGCGGAAGACGCGGGCATCGAGGGGAATGGCTTCATCGTCCCCGAGGTCGGCAGGCTCCTCGAGTTCCTCGAGTTCCTGAATCTGAAAGATCGCTTCGGCGTGTGAGCGCTACGCGGCGGCTTCGCCGTCGCGGATCTTGATCGCCTTGCGCACGAGCACCGACAGCTCGTCGTTCTTGCCGTGGATGATGGTCTCGAGCTCCGGGGCCATCTGATCGAGCTGCTTCTGCAGCGCCGAGCTCGTGGTCCCGGTGAGGAGGGTCGGGATCACGGCGACCGTGAACGATCCGCCCCAGATCTCTCGAACAGCTTCGGCTGCCGAGCTGGCCTGGACGACCGTGAATCCCTCGGCCTCGAGCGCGCGCGCGATTTCCTCGCGCTCCGTGCTGATTTCATTGACGACAAGGATCGAAGACATCGCGAACCTCACACGCTGGAGGGGCCGGCCAACGACGGCCTAAACCCCTGCGACTTGCTACATTTCTTTGGTCTGTAGCAGAGTTGCGAATTGCACGCGAGAGAAACGAACGAATTCTGAACCCGATGATGGGTGTTCCAAGCGTGGGGGGGATGGTGTAGATACACCCACCATGGCTTGGTGGTCGCGCACGCAAGGTCTGGCCGCAGAGCCAAAAAAGTCTGTCCCGAAGGGGGTTTGGACGAAATGCGAGCGGTGCAACGTCACGTTGTACGAGGTCGATCTCGATAACAACCACCGCGTCTGCACGGGCTGTGGTCATCATTTTCGGCTCCCCACGGAGATGCGGATCGCGCTGATGACGGACGAGGGCTCCTGGCAGGAGCACGACCGCGAGCTCGAGAGCGCCGATCCGCTGGGCTTCCGCGTCGACGGCAAGAAGTACGTCGACCAGCTCAAGAGCGCCGTCCGCAAGGTCGGCAGCGGCGACGCGTATCGCGCCGGCACCGCCAAGATCGGCGGCGTCGACGTCGAGGCGGGCTTCTTCGTCTTCGAGTTCATGGGTGGATCGATGGGCTCCGTTGTCGGCGAGAAGATCGCCCGGCAGTTCGAGCGCGCCGTCACGTTTCGCCGCCCGGCGATCATGTTCTGCGCGTCCGGTGGGGCCCGCATGCAGGAGGGGGTGCTCTCGCTCATGCAGATGGCGAAGACCTCCGCCGCGCGCAGCCGCCTTCGCGAGACGCGCACCCCGTACATCGCCGTGTTGCTCCACCCGACGACCGGCGGCGTCGCCGCCTCGGTCGCGATGCTCGGCGACATCATCATCGCCGAGCCCGACGCGCTCATCGGGTTCGCCGGCCCGCGCGTGATCGAGCAGACGATCCGCCAGCAGCTCCCTCCGGGCTTCCAGCGCAGCGAGTTCTTGCTCGAGCACGGCATGGTCGACCTCGTGGTGCCGCGCAAGGATCTCAAGGCGACGATCTCGCGCTCGCTCCGCTGGTTCGAGCGTGGTCGCGAGCCGGCCCGCCAGACCGGGCTCGTCGGCGACATCGTCGACATCCCGGCGACCGATTGACCGCGTACGCGGAGCTGCTCCGCGCGCTGATCCCGGCACGCCGGTTCGGCGTCGTGCTCGGCCTCGAACGGATGCGCGCGATCCTCGATCGCCTCGGCAGGCCCGACGAGCGCCTCGGCACGGTGATCCACGTCGGCGGCACGAACGGCAAGGGCTCGACGGTCGCGATGCTCGCGGCGCTCGCGCGCACCGCGGGTCGCCGCGTCGCGACGTACACGTCGCCGCACCTGACGTCGCTGCGCGAGCGGATCCAGTTCGACGGCGAGCTGATCGACGAGGCCGCGATGGTCGCGGCGGCGGCGCGCGTGCGCGCGGCCGGCGGCGACGAGCTGACGTTCTTCGAACAGATCACGGCGATCGCGATCGTGGCGATCGCGGAGGTCGGCGTCGCCGTGACGGTGCTGGAGGTCGGGCTGGGCGGGCGGCTCGATGCGACCAACGTCGTCGCGGCGCCGATCGCGGTGGTGACCGGCGTCGCGATGGATCACGAGGCGATCCTCGGCGACACGCTCGCGGCGATCGCGGGCGAGAAGGCCGGCATCTTCAAGCGAGGGCAGCACGTCGTGATCGGCGCGTCGGGCGAGCCCGCGGCGGTGCCGATCCTCGAGGGCCGCGTCGATCGAGCTGGTGGGCGACGGCGAGGGGCCCGCAGACTCGGTCGTCGGCGCTCCTCAGCGGCGCTACGCGGCGGCGGCCGTGGCGGCGTGGGCGCGGGTCGGCGTGCCCTGCGACGTCGCGGCCGCGCTCCGGGCGGTGGTTCACCCCGGTCGGTTCGAGGTGTTCGAGCGGTTCATCCTCGACGGCGCGCACAACCCGCACGGGGCGGCGGCGCTGGCTGCGACGCTCGCCTCGCGTGGCGCGCGGCCGACCCTGGTGCTGGCGGTGTCGGCGGACAAGGACGCCCCGGCGCTCGTGAGGGCGCTGGCGCCGGTCGTCACCCACGTGATCGCGACGCGCTACCAGCAGGAGCGGGCGATGGCCCCGGAGGCGCTGGCCGCGATCGTCGTCCGGCTCGGCCTCACGGTCGAGATCGCCCCCGATCTGGCGTCGGCCATCGCCCTCACCACCGGCGAGACCCTGATCGCGGGCTCGCTGTTCCTCGTCGGCGAGGCGCGCGCGCTCCTGTGCGGCGCCCCGACCGACCCGATCTACGTGACCGACCCGGCTGCTCGCAATTTGCGCGTTTGAGGCGCGGGTCGTACGATCCCCTCATGCGCACGGTCCTCGCTGGAATTGCAGTCGCGATGCTCGCCGGACCGGCGCTCGCCGAGTCCCCAAAGGCCAAGGAGCCCAGGGAGGAAAAAGTACCAGCCGCCTCCAGGCCGGCCCCGTCTCCCCATCGCGAGGGTGACTACGGGGGCGTGACGCC
>JAPLLF010000424.1 GCA_026387715.1 Pseudomonadota bacterium | reverse complement strand
TCGTGTTGCAGGCCTGGCCCGTCTCCTTCTTGCAGGTCGCGTTGCAGCCATCGCCGTTCGTGGTGTTGCCGTCGTCGCAACCCTCGCCGGCGGCGAGCTTGCCGTCGCCGCAGCCGGCGACCTCGCACTTGCCCGGGGCAGGATTGCCGACCGCGTCGCAGCCGCCGGTCGCGCACGACGAGTCACCGAGGAGGCCGGGGGCGGTCGCGTTGCAGGTGAAGCTCGTCTCGACCTTGCAGGCGGCGTTGCAGCCGTCACCGTTGGTCACGTTGCCGTCGTCGCAGCCTTCGGCCGCGGCGAGGTGGCCATCGCCGCAGCCGGCCGCCTCGCACTTGCCGGGCGCGCCGTTGCCGATCGCGTCGCAGGTGCCGCTGGCGCACGAGGTGTCACCGACGGCGCCGGGCGCAGTCGCGTTGCACGCGAACGTGTTCTCGACCTTGCAGGTAGCGTTGCAGCCGTCGCCGCTGGTCGTGTTGCCGTCGTCGCAGCCCTCGCCGGCGGCGAGGTGGCCGTCACCGCAGCCGACGACCTCGCACTTGCCCGGCGCCGCGTTGCCGACGCTGTCGCACGCGCCGCTGGCGCACGACGGATCGCCGGTGAGCCCGGGGACGGTCGCGTTGCAAGTGAAGCTCGTCTCGACCTTGCACGCCGCGTTGCAGCCGTCGCCGTTCGCGGTGTTGCTGTCGTAGCAACCCTCGGTCGGGTCGAGCACGCCGTTGCCACACGTCGAGAACACCACGCCCGCGACGAGGTCGCCGGTCATCGTCAGCGTGCAGACCGGCGCCGTCCCGAAGGAGGCGCACGCGCCGGTCCATCCCAGGAAGGTGGTGCCGGGATCGGGGATCGCGTGGAGCGTCACGGTCGAGCCCGTGAGGAACACGCCGCTCTGGGTCGTGCACCCCGCCGCGCAGTCGATCGAGATCGGCGTCGAGACGACCTCGCCCGTGCCGGTGCTGGACGGATCCTTGTTGACGGTCAGGGTGCGGAGCACGCCGACGTCGTCGGTGTCACCGTCGGCGTTGTCGCCCGGGTTGTTGTCGACGACGGTGCCCGGGGCGGTGACGGTCGCGAGGTTGGTGACCGTGCCGGTCGCGATGTTGAGCGTCGCCGCGACCGTGTACGTGATCGTCGCGCCGGCCGCGAGGTTGACGGTCTCGTTGATGTCCGTGTTGCCGCTCGTCGCGTTGCAGCTGGCCCCGGCGCACGTCCACGCGTGGGTCGCGAGCGCCGCCGGGAACGTGTCCTTGACCACCGCGCCGGTCGCGGCGCTCGGCCCGTTGTTCTTGACGACGATCGTGTACGTCATCGAGCCGTTCCCAACCACGGCGGCGACCCCGTCGGACTTCGTGATCGAGAGGTCGGCGAACGTGACGCCGCTGGTGAGCACCGTCGAGCGCGACGGGCCCAGGAGGCGCGAGATCGTCGGGCTCGCGACGCCGTAGTTGCCGTTGGTCACCTTGTCGACGGGGAGGTTGATCGCGAACACGCTGGTGTTGTTGGGCCGCGTGGTCCAGTTCGGCGCGATCGTCAGCGTGTCGAAGGTGTTGCGCGTGATCGCGCGCTGCTGGCCGGCGCCGGTGCCCGACAGGATCGTCACGGTCCAGCCGATCCACTGGTTCGACACCCAGTTCGCGTTGTTCTGCTGGAGGTCGTTGTTGTTGCCGGTGTTTCCGGACGACTGCCCGGTGCCGAGGCCCGAGGTCCCGGTCATGTTGATGAGGAACTGGCTCGCCGCGGTCGGCGTGACCGTCCACGCGGGGCTCACGGTCAACGTCGTCGCGGTGTTCGACACGATGGTGGCCACCTGGGCCGCACCCGGACCCGACAGGATGCTCGCCGTCCAGCCCTTCCACTGATCGACGTTCCAGCCCGCGGCGGCCAGGGTCAGCGTGGTGGTCGTCGCGCTGGTGACCGTGGTCGACGGGGTGACGTTGGTGCCGGGGGGATTGATGATGACGTACGTGCTCGTGGCCGTCGGGGTGGTCGCCCAGTTCGGCACCACCGTGAGCTGGGTCGCCGTGTTGGTGAGGATCGTCGCTTGTTGCCCGGCGCCGACCCCGCCGGTGATGTAGACGGTCTGGCCGCCCCACTGGTTCACCACCCAGGTCTTCGACGAATCGGAGAGCGTGGAGGCGGTGGCCGCGGTCGCGGTCCCCGCGCCAGGTGCGGGCGGCGTGTTGTTGTGGACGACGATGGTGAACGTGCGGCTCGCGCCCGCGGCCAGGGTGGCGTACGTGCACGAGACCGTGCCCGTGCCGCCGACGGGCGGGGTCGTGCAGGTGGCGCCCGGTGCGGACACCGACACGAACGTCGTGTCGCGCGGCAGGATCTCGTCCGCGGTGACGTTCGGGATCAGCACCGCGGCGTTGTTCTGGACGAGGAACGTGTACCTGATGTCCGCGTTGACGTTGGCCTGCGTCGGCACCGACTTCGCGATCGACAGGCTATCGAGCTGGGCGCCGAAGCCGTCGAGGTAGACCGAGCCCGAGTGGCCGCCGGGCTGGCAGCCGGAGGCGTAGACCTCGACCTCGAGGGTGTCGCCGACGACGAACTTGTCGTCGGTCGGCGCGATGTCGAACAGCTGCCAGTCGGTGAACAGCAGCGCGGTGGCACCGGTGCCCTGCGACTGCCACGGGATGCCGGGCTGGTTGGAGAAGTTGAAGTTCGTGTAGAGGTCGCCGGCGCGCGGCGCGGTGAGGTTGCGCACCACGACGAAGAAGTACGGCTGCTGGCTGGGGACGTGGCCGGCGGCCTCGAGCTCGGGGGCGAGCACGAAGCGGACGTGGACCTTGCCGTCCTGCGGATCGAGATCGGCGTTCGTCGTGACGAACGACTGCTTGAGCGAGTTGACGTTCTGGTTGGCGCCCTGGTGGTTGGTGTCGCCGGGTGGGTTCCCGCTGCCGTACTCGTTGACGACCGCGGACGTCGTGCCGAACCGCGGATACAGCGGCACGCCGGCGCCGGCGACCATCCCCGGGGGCACCAGCGGCGTCGCGCTGGTCCGCGCGAACGTGAAGTTCTTGCCGCCCGCCGCGAGCTGCAGATCCGTGGTGGACGTCGGCGGCACGACGAGGAGGCCGGTCGAGTTGAGGGACGTGGTCGTCGTCCAGCTGCCGAGCGTGCCGGTCTCGAACCCGCCGTTGACGACCACCGGGGCCTCGGTCGTCGACGTCGGTGGCTCTTGTTCCTCGTCACTGGCACACGCCGCGAAGAGCATTCCGATGAGTGCGATGTGTGTCAGCTGCTTGAACGTCGTCATGGTGCTCCCTCGTGGCCCGATCGGGGCCACCCTAGGTCACAACGGGCGTCGGGATCCAACCCCAAAGCCACCCATTACCCCAGGCGTACCGCGAGACCCGCGCACGATCCGAACACAGCTATAGTCCCGGGGTGCGGTTCGCGTTCGCTTTCCTCGTGGTCGTTGGTTGCTCCGGTGGCCAGACGACGCCCGTGACGGGCGGTAGTGGATCGACATCGACAGGATCGGGATCAGTCATGAACCAGAACAAGACTCCGCAAGGCGCCAACACCTTCACGCGCGGTGCGCCCGTGTCGCCGGCGGCGGCGCTCCAGAGCTGGCTCGACACGCAGAAGCACGACGGTGAACCGAAGCTCCTGCGGCTGCCAATCGTGCTGGCGAAGGGCGCCATGGGGTTCGGCACGGCGAACGCGAAGATCGGCACCGGCGCCGACGTGTTGACCGTGTTCCTCGACGACAGCGCGCTCGGCGTCGGCATCGCGGACAAGGTGCGGGCGTGCAACCAGCACCCGACGTGCGCGATGATCGTCGAGGGCTACTGGCAAGGAAAAGGGATGGGCGGCGATCTCGAGGTGAAGGTCATGAAGGCTGACGTCGTCGAGCTCGCGTCCCTGACCGCCTACGCGGAAGTCGAATCGCCGGGCCCGAACAGCAACTGACGTGACGGTCGAAGCCCCATGGCCCGCGCCGCTCGCGCTGTCCCCACGGCGGGTGGGGCCGCGGTGCGACCGCAAGCAGGCGCTGTTGCTGCTCGAGAGCGAGCGCACCGTCGCCGTCGCGCTCGCGGTGCGCGCGATCGCCGAGGCATGGGACACCGGTCGCCTCGGGGTCGACGGGGGAGGGCTGCCCCACGAGCGCGAGGTGCTCGGGCTGCTCGGCGTTCGCCAGGGGCTGGCGGGCGAGCGTGTCCGCGAGGCCGCGGAGTCGCTGACCGACACGCTCCGCCAGGCGCGCGACGTCGAGGCGAACACGCCGGGCCGCAAGCCGCTCGAGGAGCTGATCGAGGAGTTCGCGCTGTCGCCGCTCGCGCGCATGCTGATCATGCTGATCGCCGCGCCGGTCATGTGGGGTGAGGTCGCCGAGCTCTATCAGATCGTCGGCAACGGCAAGGGTCGCGAGGTGGTGGACGAGCACCTGCTCCGGCTGCTGCTCGGGCCCCGCGTCAATCCGCACGATCTCGCCCACGAGCTCGACCCGACGCAGCCGTTGCGCTGGTTCGGGCTCGTGCAGCTGGCGAACGCGCCGCGCCCGTTCGCCGGGCTGACGCCGCATCCCTTGCTCCTCGCGCGGCTGCGCAACGAGCGGCTCGACGTCGATCCCGAGGGCGAGCTGACGGTGGTCACCGACGCGCTGCCGATCGAGCGGCTGCGCCTGCCGGCGGGGGTCGCCGAGCAGCTCAAGGCCGCGATCGCCCGCATGCCGGCGCACCCGATGCGCATCGTCGTGCGCGGCCGCGAGGGCAGCGGGCGCAGGACGTTGCTCGCCTCGCTCGCGCGGCTCGCGTCGCGCCACCTGGCGATGGTGCGCGTCGATCGCACCGCGATCGATCTGTTCGAGCGCGCGCTCGAGCGCTGCGCGATCGCCGGATGGATCCCGTGCGTCGACGGGTCCTACGGCATTCCGGCCGACGATCACGTGCTGCGCGACGCGGTGCGCCGCGCGATCGCCGAGTTCCCGGGCCCGCTGATGATGCGCTGTGACCTCGAGGGCCAGCCCCCGATCGACGCGGGTTACACGCAGATCGACCTCCCCGATCTCAGCGAGCTCGAGCGGTTCGAGATCTGGAAGCGCGAGATCGTCGCGGCGCGGCTCGCCGAGTCGGGCGAGACGATCTCGTCGCTCGCCGCGCGCTGGCGGATCGGGCCCGGCACGATCCATCGCGTCGTCGCGCACGTCGCCGACGGGGCGCAGGCGATCACCGGCGCGCTGATCGACCGCGCGGTGAGCCAGCACCTCGAGCGCCGGCTCGGCGACGTAGCCGAGCGCGTCAAGCGGTTGCCGTTGATGGCGGACATGGTGTTGCCGACCGACATCATGGACAGCCTCACCGAGTTCCTCGCGCGCATGCGGCTGCACCGCAAGGTGTTCGACGAGTGGGGCATGACGCGCGTCGCGACCACCGGGCGCGGGATCACGGCGCTGTTCCAGGGCCCGCCGGGCACCGGCAAGACGATGGTCGCGGGCGCTCTCGCGCGCGAGCTCGGCATCGAGCTCTATCGCGTGGACCTGTCGCGCGTGATGTCGAAGTGGATCGGCGAGACCGAGAAGAACCTCGCGAGCGTGTTCTCGGCCGCCGAGGAGGGCCAGGCCATCATCCTGTTCGACGAGGCCGACTCGCTGTTCTCCAAGCGAACCGAGGCGAAGTCGTCGAGCGATCGGTTCGCGAACCTCGAGGTGAACTACCTGCTCCAGCGCCTCGATTCGTTCCTCGGGATCGCGATCCTGACGACGAACTTCGGTGCGGGCATCGACGCCGCGTTCAAGCGGCGGCTCGCGTTCCGCATCCACTTCCCGATCCCCGACGAGGAGCAGCGCGAGCAGCTGTGGCGCTCGCACATCCCGCCGACGTTGCCGACCGCGGGCGATCTGGATCTGGCGGATCTCGCGAAGCGGTATCCGCTCACCGGCGGCTCGGTGAAGAACTGCGTGATGCGGGCGGCGTTCCTCGCCGCGGCCGAGGACAAGCCCCTCGATCAGGCCCTGCTGATGCGGGCGATCCGCCTCGAGTACCGCGCCGCGGGCAAGCTCTCCGAGACCGGCCCGCTCGAGTAGCGCGCTACGGGCAGGTCGCGCTGCCGTTGGCGTAGGTGGCCTCGCCGCCGAACCCGCACGCCACGATGCAGCCGGGCCCGCTGCACTGGGTGACCGTGCAGCCGCTCGCCGGGCAGGTCACGTGGCACTCGGCGCTGCCCCCGCAGTCGACGTCGCACGACGCGCTCGCGGAGCACTCGACGTGGCACTCGGCGTTGCCATCGCAGGTCACGTCGACGGGGGTCGTCGTGCCCTGCACGTGACAGGCGAAGGCTCCCGGCTCGCAGGTGTAGGCGCACGAGGTGTTCGAGGGACACGTGCAGTTGTCGCCGTCGGCGCAGATCCCGACGTCGATCCCCCCACCCGCAGGGTCCGGCGTGGAGGTACAGCCCATGAACGTGATCGAGAGCGCAACGAGCGAGGCGAGGGACTGGTGCGTCATGTGAATTCTCCGTCGGCTGGTGAGCGCCGCTTTCTGGTTCCAGTGATACGCGACCAGACGGTGCGCCGACGACATCACGCCGACCCCAACCCCGCATATGATTGGAATCGCGATGGAGCCGGGACGTCTGCGATGCATGGTGGTCGTGCCCGATGGCACCTCGCGACGCGTCGGCGCCAACGGCCTCGTGATCGGCCGACAGCAGGACTGCGACATCGTCGCGCTCGATCCGAGCGTGAGCCGCCGCCACGTGCTCGTGCGGGTCGCGACCGATGGGGTCGAGGTCGTGCCGCTCGGCCGCGCCCCGTTCGCGATCAACGGCAAGTCGGTCGACAAGCCACAGCCGATCAACGATGGCGATCAGCTCGCGGTGCCGGGCCTCGTGGTCACGCTGGTGATCGAGCTCGCGCGGCCCGATCCCCGGGCGAACAGCAGCTACCTGCTCGAGCGCAACGGTAGCGTGTTCGGCGTCGTCCACACGCCGTTCGTGATCGGTGGTGGCGCGACCGATGATCTCGTCGTCGGCAAGTGGCCGCCGCAGGTCCTGCGGCTCCACGTCGCGCAGGACGAGCTGTTCGTCGAGCTCGCGGCGGGCGCCGCGACGAGGAACGGCGAGCCGCTGGCGATCGGCGAGCTGATCGCGGTGCTCCCCGGGGATGCGATCGGGTGCCGGGGCGAGGTGTTCCACGTGCGCGCGCCGGTCGGGCCACCGGCGACCACCGCGGTCGGCGGCAGCCACGGCTTGCCGTCGCACGTGGAGATCGAGATGCTGCCGCGCGGCGGTCGCGTGCAGCTTCGCGTCGGCGGGCAGGACGCGATCGTCTACCTCGCCGATCGCCGCCTCGACCTGATGATGGCGCTGCTCGATCCACCCGAGGGCTACGTCGCCGGCGAGTTCATCCCCGACGACGTCGTGCGCGCCAAGGTGTGGGCGAAGCACGCGGCGGTGACGCGGCAGGAGATCAACACCCTGATCAGCCGGTGCCGGCGCGACCTCGTCGAGGCCGGGCTCGCCGGCCCCCGGCTGCTCGAGCGGGCGCCGGGGGGTGGTGGGACGCGGCTCCAGCTCGCCCCGGGCGCGACCGTGGTGGTGCGCTAGATGGTGCATCGGGACCCACCGCGAAAAGGTGGCGAGCGGTTCGGGCGGTACGACATCCTGCTCGAGCTCGGTCGCGGGGGCATGGCGGAGCTCTACCTCGGTCGGCGCTCCGGCGTCGGTGGCTTCGAGAAGCTCGTCGCGATCAAGCGGATCCTCCCGCACCTCGCGGAGGACCCGCAGTTCCGCGAGCTGTTCCTCAACGAGGCGCGCATCGCCGCGCAGCTGTCCCATCCCAACGTCTGCCAGGTGCACGAGCTCGACGAGGCCGACGGCGAGCTGTTCCTCGCGATGGAGTACCTCGAGGGCGTGTCGTGGGATGCGCTGATCGCGGCGGCGCCGCGCGGCGAGATCGCGATGCGGCTCGCGGCGGCGGTGATCGCGCAGACCAGCGAGGGCCTGCACTACGCCCATACGCTGCACGACGCGACGGGGCACCCGACGCCGATCGTGCATCGCGACGTGTCGCCGTCGAACCTGTTCATCACGATCGATGGCGTCTGCAAGGTCCTCGACTTCGGCATCGCGAAGATGGCCACGGGCGGACGCGCGGGCCCCAAGACGCGCACCGGCGTGCTCAAGGGCAAGCTCCCGTACATGGCCCCCGAGCAGATCAAGGGCGAGGCCGTCGACGGTCGCACCGACCTGTTCGCGCTCGGCGTGTGCCTGTGGGAGGCGCTCACCGGCGAGCGGCTGTACGACCGGGACACCGACTTCCTGATCTGGAAGGCGATCACCGAGGATCCGGTCCCGTCGGTGAACGCCCGCGTGCAGCGCTACCCCGCGGCGATCGATGCCGTGATCGCGCGGGCGCTGGCGAAGGATCCGGCGCAGCGCTACGCGACCGTCCGCGAGTTCGCCGCGGAGCTCACGCGCATCGTGTATCCGATGTCCGACGCGGAGGTCGCGGGGCTCGTGCGATCGCTGTGCGCGGATCGCCTCGCGCGCCGGCAGCGCGAGGTCGCCACGGTGGTCAGCGAGAGCCGCGCCGCGAGCCTCGAGCTGCGCGCGATGACGGGCGCCGACGTCGACCGCGACGTCGACCGCGACGCCGGCGCGACGACGAACCTGCGCGGCGGCGCCGAGCGCGAGTCGTCCGCCGCGTCGACGATCGGGGCCGCGCGCCGCGCGTGCCCGCGGCGGTCGCGCCCGCGCGCGCGCGGGCCGAGGCCCCGTCGGCCACGGTGAGCATGGCGATGCGCGGCTCGTCGATGATCATGCCGCGACCGCGCCGGCGCTGGCCGATCCTGGCGATCGTCGGTGGTGCGGTGGTGGTGACGGTCGGGGTCGTCGCGATCGCGCGGCGCGGACCCGCGGCGCCCGCGCTGATCGTGGATCCGGAGACGTCCGTCGTCGTCCCCGTCGACCACGCGTCGACCATCCTGCAGCCGGACAGCGTCGCCGTCGAGCTGGGGTCCGGGGGCCGTCCCAAGGTCAAGCCCTCCACCCGCATCGAGCCGAGGGCGAAGCCCGAGCCCAGGGTCGAACCCAAGGTCGAACCCAAGATCGAGGCCAAGGTCGAACCCAAGGTCCAGCCCAAGGTCGAGCCGCCCAAGATCACTCCTCCGATCGTGAAGCCCGACGTCGTGACGGCGCCGCCCGATGCCGCGCCGCCCGTCGTCGCCGAGCCCGGGCGGTTCGCGGTCGACTCGGTGCCGTACGCGAAGATCTTCGTCGATGGCCGCGCCGTCGGTGAGACGCCGCTGGTGATCGACCTCGTCGCGGGGCACCACACGATCCGCGCGGTCCTCCAGGATGGCCGCGAGCAGACCCGGGACGTCCTGGTGGCAGCGGGTGGGCGCGTCAACCTCGGCAGGCTGACCTGGCCCGCTCAGTAGAGCTTGTGGACGTGCGTGCCGCGGTAGTAGTGCTTGAGGATCTCGGCGTGCGGCTTGCCGGCCTCGGCCATGCCGATCGCCCCCATCTGGCACATGCCGACGCCGTGGCCGAAGCCCGCGCCGCGCAGGACGAGCTTGCCGTCCTTGGTGTCCTCGATCTCGAACAGGGTCGACTTGAGGCCGCCGAGCGTGCGGCGGATGTTGAGATCGCCGGTGAGCTCGACCGTGTGCTTCGTGCCCTTGATGGTCAGCACCATGATGCGGCCCGAGGTGCCACGTTGCTTCGCGACGAGCGCCGTCACGCGCCCGAGCTCCGGGTAGGTCGGCGACAGCCGCGTCGTCAGGTCGTCGAGCGAGAGCTTCTCGGTCCAGCGGAACTTCGACGCGCCGAGCTTGGTGTGCGCGCACCACGCGTCCTTGCCCTCGGTCCGGAGGAACGCGTCGACGTTGTCGTCGGTCACCTTCGACAGGCTCGCCTTGGCGTCGTCGCTCCGGCCACGTAACGACGGATCCGGATCGCCGCCCCAGATCGCGTCGTTGTCCTCGGTGTGACCGCCGCACGAGGCGCTGTAGCGGATGTCGACGAGGCCACCTCCGTCGCGGAGCACCACCTCGCCGCGCGTGTTCTCGACCGCGCGCGTCGTGCGGGGGTCCTCCTTGCCGGCGCCGGCATAGACCTGACACTGCTGGGTCGAGCACAGCAGGAACGGATCGGTCAGGTTTCGTCGGCCGATCTTCTGGAGCAGCTCGGTGCGTGCCGCGATCGCCTGCGCCTCGAGGGCCTGCGGCGGGGCATCGGCGTACATCTCGGCGGGGACGAGGCCGGCGAGCAGCTTGTCCTCGGACACGGCGTTGGCGGCGATCAGCGAGCCGTCGTGATCGAGCGTGACGTAGACGGCCCCCCAGTAGCGGCGATCCTCGGTGCCGGTGTCCATCTGCGAGCCGCCCGCGTTGGTCGGCACGTCCGCGACCGTGATCGTCTCGCTGCTGCGTCTCGCGGAGAACCAGACGACCGAGGGATTGCGGATCACCGTCGCGCCGCTCCGCGCGACGATCGTCCCGCTCGGGCGCCGCACGAGCTCCTGGTGCGTGCTCGTCGCGACGCCGAACCGCTTCGCGACCTCGGTCGCGCGCGCGGCCCCCTTGCCGGCGGCGACGGGATCGATCGCGATGCGCACCTCGCGGGTGTCGATCAGCTCGCCGCCGGTGCCGAACACGGTGCCGATCTCGAACGGCCGCGGGTCGAAGCCACGCGCCTTCCACGTCGTCAGCGCGTTCGCGATGCCGGACGCGTCCTCGGGTTGCAGCACGTCGACCACGGTCCAGTCCAGGATCACCGCGGGCTTGGTGTTCTCCGCCGTGATGGTCCACGCCGCCTCGCCATCGGTGTCGACCGTCGCGCCCCCCTGGCCGTCGGGGCGCACGGCCAGCCCACCCTTGGCGCGGACCTTGACCTCCTTGCGGTTGCCGACGATCTGCACGGTGACGAGCGGCAGGCCGTCGTCGGTGAACGTGAACCGGGTCGAGTACAGGATGCGGAGCTTGTCGGTCGCCGAGGTCTCGTCGGCGAGCGCGGCGCCCGACGGCAGCCACGCCAGTGCGGTGAGACATGCCAGGCCGACCACGCGACGGAAATGCATGCGTCGAGGCTAGGCATCCCCGTCGGTGCGAGCAAGAATTCGGCCGACATGGCGCTCCCGACCCTCCCCGACGACGTCCTCGCCCGCCGCACGCAGCTCCCCGTCAAGCCGGCGCCGGTCACGCTGACCGGCGCCCGCGTCGAGCTCCGTCCGCTCGACCTCGACGCCGACGTCGCGGAGCTCCACGCGATCTCGCGGGGGGCGGCCAACGACGTGATGTGGACGTGGATGTCCGCGGGCCCGTTCGCAGATGTGGCCGCGCTGCGCGCGTGGCTCGCGGCCCAGGTCGCCGCGCCGGATGGCCAGCCGTTCGTCGTGCGCGAGCTGGCGACCGGGCGGCTCGTCGGCGTCGCGAACATGATGGCGAACGTCCCGGCGCACCTCAAGGTCGAGCTCGGCGCGATCTGGTACCCGCCCAGCGCGCAGGGGCGGGGGCTGTCGGCGGAGGCGACGTTCCTCCTGTGCGCGCACGCGTTCGGGCTCGGCTATCGCCGCGTCGAGTGGAAGTGCGACGCGCGAAACGAGCCGTCGCGCCGCGCGGCGCGCGCCTACGGCTTCACGTTCGAGGGGATCCAGGACGCGCACCTCATCATCAGGGGCGGCAACCGCGACACCGCGTGGTTCCGCATGCTCGACACCGAGTGGACCGATCGCGGCCCCAAGCTGCGCGCCTACGCCGGCACGCGGACGATGTAGCGGAGGTTCACCAGGTTGATCGTGAAGTGCGCGGCGATCGGCGCCCCGAGGCTGCCCGTCTGCCGTGCGAGCTCGCCGAACGCGAGGCCGAGCAGCGCGGCCGACAGCGTCCACGGCAGGAACCGCTTGCCGGGGCCGACGTGCAGGAGCGCGAACACGAGGGCCTGCAGCCAGACGCCGATCCACGGCAACAGCGCCCCTCGGAACAGCAGCTCCTCTCCGATCGACGACGCCAGCGCGAGGATCACGATGT
Organism: Pseudomonadota bacterium; assembly: GCA_026387715.1. Classification (GTDB taxonomy): domain Bacteria; phylum Myxococcota_A; class Polyangia; order Haliangiales; family Haliangiaceae; genus JABFXX01. Next base: position 3,816 of record JAPLLF010000424.1, on the reverse strand, counting down.
CCCGGAACGCGAGCGGTCCGAGCAGATCGCGAAAGCTCCGGTGGAGGTCGCGGGCCCACGCCCACCGGGCCGCGAGGCGCGTGAGCCAGACCACGAAGAGCCCGACGACGATGCCGAGCAGCGGCGCGACCGCGAGCAGCCACCCCGGGGGAGAGCCGAGGCGATACAGATCCGGATCGCCGCGCCCGGCGGCGATCAGGATCGCGACGAGCGCCATCGCCCCGTAGAGCCCGATCACCATGCTCGCGCGCGACAGCGGCGGCGGCGGCCGGCTCGAGTACGAGGTCATCGCGCGAAACATACGCCGATCCGGTCGGACGTTAGCGGCAGATCGTCGGGGCGGCGACGGCGCGGCTCCCGGCGATCTTCATCGGCACGCGACAGGCGATGTCCGCGCTCACCTCGGCGGCCGGCCGCGTGTCGATCGGGAGGTCGAGCACGCCGGGGCGAAAGCCATCGACCTCCAGCCGTCCGTCCGCGAGCATCCGGCCGCCCATCACCTCGCCGATCAGCTCGAAGCCGAACACCAGCGGATCGCCGGTGGCGCGATCGTAGACCGCGAGCCCGCCGTGGCTCGCACGGATCACCAGCTCGCCGCTCGGGTCGAACTGCGCGGCGGTCCCGCCCGCGTCACCCGGCTCGAGCGTCCGCGCGACCTCGAAGGTCGTCCCGTCGAGGATCACCGTGCCGCCGCTCGCGAGCTGGGCCGCGATCCACCGGCCGTCGGCGGACGCGGTGAGCGCGGCGACTCGCCCACCGACGTCGATCGTGCGGCCCACCTGCCAGGAGCCCACTCCGTGATCGTCGACGACGACGAGGCCGGCGTCGGTGCCGAGCAGCGCGCCGTGCGTGGTCGCGAGCAACGCCGCGGCCTCGGTCCGATCGAGCAGCTTGTCCCACGTGCCGTCCGGGAGCGTCCACCGCCACAGCGGCTGGCCCACCGTGGTGACGAGCACGTGCGTCGCGTCGACGAACGCCAGCGCGCCGCCGTGCCCGACGTCGCGCGCGAGCGAGGTCGTGCCGTCGCGATCGAAGATCTGGATCGACGTGCCGTCGTCGATGGCCGTCCGCCCGCTGGTCGGATGGACCGCGAGGCTGACCTCGTACGGCGTGACGTTGACGGTGCCGAGCCGCGCGCGCCCGTGATAGAGCTGCACGCGATCGCCGCACGTGTAGCCGACCGCGTAGCCCGTCGGCGCGTAGGACGACGTGTGGTCGCATGCGGTCCGCTCGTCGAGGTGGAGCTGCTCGGCGCCCGCGCGCAGGAACGAGACGGCGTCGTCGGCGCCGAGCGTGACCACGCCGTCGCCGGCGAGGACCGCCTCGTTGATCGTCGTGCTGTCGAGTGGCAGCGACGCGATCAGGGTGCCCTCGTGAAAGCGGCGCACGATCCCGTCGCTCGACACGGTCCACAGATCGTCGGCGCGCACGAGCGTCGTCATGGGCTCGTGGTCGAGCGGGACGAGATCGAGGTGCTTGCCTGCGCCGTCGTAGAGGTCGATCGACTTGCTCGACGTGAACGCGAGCCGATCGCCGGTCGGCGACAACACCAGCCCGGTGGGCGCGTTCCTCGGCGTGATCGTGAAGCGCTCGATCCCGTCGGCGCCGAAGAGGTGTGCCACGCGCGCGCGATCGAAGTAGCCGAACACCTCGCACAGCTCGTCGACGGCCGGTCCGCGGGCGGCCTCCCACGGGATCGAGCCGGGCTTGAAGCGCGCGACGGGCGTCCGCCTGGGGTCGAGCACGAGGACGCCGTTGCGCCCCAGCGCGACGAGCGAGCCGTCGGTGCCCGGCGTCAGGAAGCTCACCGCCCCGAGGTCCGTCGGGGTGGTGCCGTCGGGGGTGCCGTCGGCGCGCCACCAGCGGAGCTCGCCCGACTCGTGGCCGGTGATGACCCGCTCGCCGTCGCCGACGATCGTCGTGACGTGCGCGTCGCGGATCACCGCGCGCGTGTCCTTCCAGCCGCGACTCGCGATCGCGATCATCAGGCGCAGGCCGCGCGAATCGGCGCCGCGCCGGAGGCCCTCGGCGAAGTAGGCGAGGGCGGGCGTCGTGCGCCCGTCGTTGAGCTCGCGGCGACCCTGCGCGATCAGGCTCTGGGTCAGCCGATCCTCGGCGAGCCGCGCCGAGGTCGTCGCCTCGCTCGCGTTGCGCGACGCGACGACCCCGAGATACGCCATCACCGCGGCGATCGAGGCGAGGACGCCGATCACGCCCACGACGACGCCGCGCCGGAGCCGGCGGGCACGTCGGTGGGCCGCGCTCGAGGCGTCGGCGAACGCACGCTCGGCGGTCGTGAGCGGCGCGCCCCGGGCCTGCAACCTGGCGAGCTCGGCGAGGAGCTCGCCGCGCCACAGCAGGTCCGCGCGTCGGCCGGTCTCCTCCCACCGTCGCGCCGCGACCCGCACGTCGCCGACGAGCGCGCGATCCGCGGCATCCTCCTGTCGCCAGCGCGCGAGGCGCGTCCAGCGCGCCGCGAGGCACTCGTGGACGATCTCGACGACGTCGATTCGGTCCTCCTCGCGGACGACGAGCAGGCGCGCGTCGACGAGGTGATCGATCACCGCGGGGGCGCCGGGGAGCTGGTCGAGCTCGCGGCGCGGCGTCGGTACGCGCGTGCCGTCGGTGGCGATCAGGCGCGCGAACAGGCTCCGCGCGACGTCCTGATCCTGGCGCGCCAGCGAGTCGAAGATCTGATCGGCGTACGTCGACAGCGCCCCGGCGACGCCGCCGAGCGCGACGTACGCGTCGTGGCCGATGAGCCGCGCGGTGCGATCGCGCGCGGCCCACAGCTGCGCGGCGGTGAACGACAGCAGCGGCAGCGACGCCACGCGTCCCGCGACCTCGGCGACCATGTCGTCGACGACGCGCGGATCGACGGCCACCGCCGCGCGGCGCGCCGGCTCCACGACGATGCGGCGGAGCGCCTCGGGCGTGGGGGTGCCCAGCACGAAGATCTCGAAGCGACCGCGAAACCCGGCCTCGGATTCGAGGACGCCCGCGAAGTCGTCGCGCAGCGTGGCCACGACCCGCACCGGCGAGCTCGGGCCGTCGGCCGCCGCGGCGAGCGTGTCGGCGAACCGCGCGCGCTCCTCGGGATCGCTGCACAGCGTGACGAGCTCCTCGAGTTGATCGACGACGATCACGAGCCCGCCGCGCGCCGCGTCGCCGAGCGCGCGCAGCCGGTGCGCGAGCGTCGCCAGCGTCGGCGGGGCCTCGTGGTCGTTCGTCGCCAGCCCGAGGAGCGCGTGCATCGGGTGGCGACCCGGGCGCATCACGAGCGTGCGGTACGGGGTGTCGATGGCGCCCCGCGCGCCGCGCGCGCCCCGCGAAAAGATCGCGTCGCCGATCCGCGGCAACACGCCCGCGTGGATGAACGAGCTCTTGCCCGCGCCCGACGGTCCGAGCACCGCGATCATCGGCGCGCGGATCAAGCGATTCGCCAGCGCCTCGACCTCGCGCTCGCGCCCGACGAAGCGCTCCGCATCGCCGACGGTGTAGGCGGCGAGGCCCGGGTACGGTGAGCGATCGTCCTGGGGATCGTGCGCCGTCTCCGAATCCTCGGTGGTGAGCGAGGCGAGCCGCTCGCCGGCGATCGCGTCGTCGCGCTCGAAGCCCCACGGCGCCGCGACCAGGCGCGCGGCCCCGCGGCCCGATCGCCACAACACGAACAGCTCGGGCTCGGCGGACGGGAGCGGCGCGATCACCTGCACGAACGGCGAGAGCCGCAGCACGACGCGCCCGGTGGCATCGAGGAGCGCGACCTCGCCGTCGGCGAGCGGATCACCCCAGACGACGATCGGCTCGCGATCGCGG